>JAHRVJ010000381.1 GCA_019090765.1 Ilumatobacteraceae bacterium | reverse complement strand
CGGCAGCAACATTCCGATATAGAGGAAGAAGACAAAGGCCGTGAGTGTGACAATCACGAACGGTCGCGTGACGAGCGGCGCGCGTTTGTCTTCCGTGATTGCGCTCACCCTGACCATCCTGCCGTGTCCCCAGCTACGGCGCAGATGGCGGCGGGGATAACGGCTCTGAAGAAACCCCATCGATTGTCGCTCCTGCCGACTGCTCAACCTCGGACTCGCCGCGGTTTGACACGATCAGAGCAACGATGAAGAGGACCGGCAGCAAGCTGGCGTAAGCCAGCGGACGAATAACATCGCCAAAGAAGTCAACGTTGACTCCGAGGATCCAGGTACCAGCGACGTGTACCGCCAGGAGACCGACCAGGAGTTTCCGACTACTCCGCGAAGGTGTGACCGCTACGATCAGGCCCACCACCGCGATTGCTGCAGTGAAGATCCACAGCGGGCTGAACATGGCGCTGTCTCCCGGGAGGAAAAGGGAACCAGGCGAAATACTGCCGAAGAACACCGACCACGTCGACGTGAATACCCACCACGGGCTGTTTTCATCAAAGTAGCCGTAGCCGCCGTCCCAACCATTGACGAGCGCGAAGACGCGCAGAATGCCGAGGCACGCCCAAATCGCGGTGAGTAATCCGACCGTTCGGGCCAGCCCGGATTTTCTGGCCAGCCCCTGATCGACCTTCTCCACTGAGGTCGGCTCCGCTGCTTCGGTCGTCGCGGTCGCTCCCACAGCTACGAACCCGCCGGGAGGCATGGGCGACCGGTGCTCGGTCCACTCCTCACCTCCCCAATAACGAAGGAATATTTCGGGATTGTCTGGGTCTGGCAACCAACCCGCTGGTACCGGTGTCGGAGGGTGCACCTCTGGGCTCGCGGCTGGGGCCACTCGTTCAACAGGAGCTGGGTCCTTGATTATTTCCCGCGCCTGATCAGCGGTCGGCGGTTCGGGTTCAAGCAGGTCAACTGAAGCTCGCTCAACGTGCCCAATGACTCCCCCCGGCCCCTCCACCGTCACCTCGAAAGGCCCGACGCTCAGTGCTCGGTACTTCTTCCCAGGTCGAAGCTGTCCGATGGGTTGTCCGTCTCCATCAAGTACGGCCGCTCCGGAACTCGTTTCAAACCACGTCGCGTCTTCAAGTTGGTCATTCATCCGCGCCCTCCTCGGTTGATCCGCAAACAAGCTAGCCCCTCGGCCGTTGCTCCCTCTTGGTCCGGAGACCCAATGCCGCGGCACTCGGCACGATTGTTCCCCGGTCCTATCGATTGAGTCGCAGCAGTGTCACAGCCGTGTCACACCTACTAGGTGTGAGGACGCGCGACGACGAAAACAAGACTGTGGGCGTAGCAACGCAAGAGCAGCCACCGGCCGCGGCAGATGTCCCAGCCGAGACAGAACGCAGCGAAATGCCACTGTTGGTGGTCGTTGCCGCACTCGGCATGACCTCCGTGGTTCCGTTACTGGCCTGGGTTTACGATCTGAGCGACTTCAATACGATGATCCGCTGGGTGGCGCTGCCCGGTGCTTGTGCACTTGTCATGCTCGGCTGGCTGTCCCGTAGCGGCAAACGTTGGCTGGAAGTTCACTCCACGCTCCGACTCGGCGTCGTTGCGGGCGTGATCGGCACCCTCGGATACGACCTCTTTCGGGTTCCGTTCATCATCGTGACCAGATTCGGTTTGCTCCGACCAATCGAGTCATACGGTGTCCTCGCCCTGGACGCAGGCGAGAGTTCGAGTCTGACCGCGTTCGCTGGATGGACCTACCACTTCAGCAATGGCATCGGATTCGCTATTTCCTATATGGCGTTCTTCCGTGGGCGTCACTGGGCCTGGGGCCTCGTTTGGGCAATGGTCCTCGAGAGTGGTTCGGTGTTCACACCCTTCGCGCAGGACTACGACTTATGGAGCAATCCAACCGCAATCGTCATCGCCTACGGCGCCCATGTGCCCTTCGGTCTGGCCCTGGGGATCATCGGGCAGAACAGCGCAAGGTGGGAGACATACCTTGATGAGGCGGGTCGATACGTAGTGCCATGTGTATTGGCAATCGGCCTGGCCACTCTCGCCCTGTGGCTCCGCCCCGGATCTCAGAGTTCAACCTGGCAACAGGGGCGTTCGATCGATTCGGGGCCGAGCGCGATCATCTCCGATGCCGTGTTCTCACCGTTCTGGCTGCGGACCGACGAGTGCGTACGGCTTCACAACAGCGACAGCATTCCCTACACATTTCCTACCGCCGTGGGCTCGCCCGTACTGGGCCCCGGCGGCACGTCCAGTATCTGTTTCTCGACAGGTGGGGTGCTCAGGGTTAACCCGACGGGTGATCCTGACGACGGCGGTTTCGTGATCCTCGATCAATATGCCGCAGGAGGCCAGCCATGACTGCAACGACATACGTAAGGTCGTCGGTCCGATTCAAGGAGCTCTGGCCGCCAACGGTTGCACATCTGAAGAAGAACATTCCCCAGATTGCCGTATTTGCCGTCATTGGTGCTCTCGGCTCCTATCTCGTCAACATCTACTGGATCGCCAAGCGGTACGAAGGCACCAACGTGACTTCAGGTGCTCCAGTCACAAGCGGTGGGGCATTCCAGACCGGAATGGTGTTTTGGATTCTGGCGAGCAGTGTCATCTTCGGGATGGTTGGTCATCGACGGGCGGTTGGGGGGAAACAGTTCTGGTCAGATGTTCGCGAGTTTCCGAAATCGGTGTCAGGAATTTTTCAGGAGGATCGCAGCGGGCTGATCCACTTGCTGTGGGGTTTCGCCGTCTCGATTGTTCTCACCGGTGTACTTGCGCCATCAATTCGCGGGATGATGGCCGTGGGTGTGGCATTGACGATCCCCTCGATCTTGGGCCGCATCCTGATGAGCTACAGCAGCCGGCTGTGGTCACAGATCCTCCGCAAGTTCAACCCAGATAAGGAGCATCCCCCAGTTCCCATCGTCGCCCCAGCGGTTGCAGGGTTTGGTGCCGCCGCAGCGATGGCAATCGGGTTCCTCGTCGATGACATGACGACTCAAGTCGTGCTGGCAATTATCGCCGCGGGAGCCGCGGTTTTCATTGCCCAGCAACGCAAAGGCGGCAAGACCGCAACTCCTACAACGTTGCTCCTCGTATTGGTCGGCTTGGGTGCTATCGCCATCGCGATCGGCGGCCCCTCTGACGCCATTGCCGATGACGGCGGTTACGCCGAGTGCGGAAGTTCGTGGAGCGAATGGTGGGATTGCCCTGGATCGGGCCAGGTGCGCGACGACTCGCGATGGGGAGGGCTCGCAGGCGCGATCGGAGCCGCGGCCGGAGG
>JAHRVJ010000380.1 GCA_019090765.1 Ilumatobacteraceae bacterium | reverse complement strand
GTGTCGGAAGCCCTCGGGCGACGACCACAGCGATCACCATCGCGACTGTCGCCATACCCAGTATCGGACGTGAACCGCTCGCATCATCAGTCACCCATATCGAAACAGCGATGCTGCTCGTCACGCTGCCCAAGTACCTGCTGGTTGAGAATATTCCTGCGGCCGTACCTGCTCGATTGCGCGGAGTCGAATTGAGCGCTGCCGACAACAGATTGGGAGTCGTGAAGCCGACACCGATACCGAATGCTGCCAGCCCGACAGCGAGAGCGAATGGGTTGATGGTGGCGCCGCCCAACAACAGCACGCTCATCGCTGCGAGCGCAGCACTTAGCCCGATCAAGGAAGGCCATCGACGACCTCGGGCATCGCCGGCGCGACCCCCTGGCGGACCCATGATGATCGTTCCGATGGTGAGTGCCGACATTGTCAGGCCAATCGGTGCAGCTTCCCAGCCGCGAGCGTTGAGCATGATTGGTACGAGGATTAGTAGAGCGAACTGGGCGAGACTGGTCATTGTTTGGATTGAGTAGCAGACTGAAAATATCCAGTTGCGGATCTTGTTGTTGTCGATGGCGTCATCTTCGTCGACCAGGTCGTGGTGTACTTCGCGAGCGTCGACGCGTGCCAGCGCGACCAGTGCGCCCGCGACGATCGGGACATTGATTAGAAAGATCGCCTGCCATCCGAAAACCTCGATCAGGACCCCGGCAATAACGGGACCAAGAGCGGAGCCGACGCCCATCGCCGAGCCCAGGATGCCGAACGTCCGGCCTTGCTCGTTGGGCCCCGACATTGCTCGTAGTAGAGATTGCACGCTCGGGGTGAGGGCCGAGGCGAATACCGCCTGAGATAGTCGCGCGGTGACCAGCATGGCGAAGGTCGGAGCGAATGAAGCCCAGACCGAGCACAGGGCCATGCCGACCAGCGCGATCGCCAGAGCCCGGCGATTACCAACGAGATCTGAGATTCGGCCAGCCAGTGGCTGGCCGACCAGCATCACCAGGAGATAGGCCGTGATCAGGATGCTGACTCGGCCGGTCGCAATGTCGAATTCGTCGGCGATCTCGGGTAACGCGACCGCAATCATCGTTGAATTCAGCGGCGCCAGTCCCGCCGCCGCGGAGATTGCCAAAACGGTGACTGCAGATAGCTGTGGCAGCGGTCTTGATGTCTTCTCGTCGTCGACCATGAGGAGTGATTGGCTCTGCCTTTCGCCCCATCGAATGAGCCCGGTGACGCGCCTGCGGCCGGCGGCGCGCCGAAACTCTATCGCTCAGGTGTCTGGATGGAGAAGTGGTCCCAAACAGATTGTGTACATGTAGATATCCTTATACAGTTAAGAAATGGATTCGGCTCCGCAGATGAACGTCGATGAGACGCTGGACGTTCTCCGGGCACTGGGAGAGGAGACGCGCCTACGGGTCGTTGCCGTGCTTCGCCAGGGTGAACTCACCGTCACCGATCTCACCGAAATCCTCGGGCAGTCGCAGCCCCGCGTCTCGCGCCACCTCAAATTGCTCGTCGAGGCTGGCGTCGTCACCAAGCATCGAGAGGGGACTTGGGCATTCTTCCGACTCGTAGATACTGGCGCACGAGCGCAAGCCATCACTATTGCCTTCAAGATGCTTGAGAGCTCCGACCCAATGATCATGGCTGACCTTGATCGCCTCACTGCTACAAGGGCGAGAAGGGCCGAAGCAGCCCATGAGTTCTTCGAACAGCTTGCGCCTCTCTGGGATGAGGAGCGCTTGTTGCACGCAGCCGAGGCCGAGGTCGACCAAGCGATCCTCGAAGCCATCGGATCTCAACGTGTGGGTCGCGTCCTCGACATGGGAACCGGAACTGGCGCGATGTTGCAACTGCTGGCCAGTCGTGCCGACGGTGCCACTGGGCTTGATTCCAGCCACTCGATGTTGGCCGTAGCCCGAGCCAACCTCGAACAGAGCAAGGTTCAGAACTGCGAGCTCCGCCAGGGAGATGTGTACAGCCCACCCTTCGAACGCCGCTCGTTCGACCTGGTGGTGATCCACCAGGTACTCCACTATCTCGACGATCCGGGTCGAGCGATCAGGCAGGCCGCGCAACTTGTTGCCCCAGGAGGTCGGCTGATGGTGGTCGACTTCGCCCCACACACCCACGAATCACTTCGTGAAGCTCAGGCCCATCGCCGTCTTGGCTTCAGCCACGCTCAACTCCAAGACTGGTTCGATCAGTCTGGATTTGATTGTCCAACCATTCTTGATATTGATCCTCCGGCTGGAACTGATGGCCTCACGGTCACGGTCTGGCTCGCCTGCGATCGCGACACAATGAAAGAGGTCGCATGACCGCTGAACGATTCGCCAACCATCCGCTCGCGCAGCTAGCGCGCGAGCGGATCGTCGTGCTTGACGGGGCGATGGGTACGGAAATACAGCAGCTCAACCTGACCGATGATGCGTTTCGCGGCGACCGTTTCGCGGGTCATGAGGGTGAGCTCGCGGGTAACAACGAACTGCTCACGCTCACTCAGCCCGACGCGATGCGTGATATTCACCTCCGTTACCTCTTGACCGGAGCTGACATCGTTGAGACGAATACCTTCTCGGCCAACAGCGTCTCTCAGGCTGATTACGGAATGGTCAAGTTCGTCGATGAATTGAACTTCGACGCGGCAACACTCGCTCGTGAGGCAGCTGAAGAGGCTGAGGGGAGCGACGGCTGCAAGCGGTACGTGGCGGGCGCCGTCGGCCCGACGAACATGACCTTGTCGCTCTCGCCGCGGGTTGAAGATCCTGGGTTCCGGGCGATCACGTTCGCGCAACTTGCCGACGCCTACCAGGAGCAAATCGAGGCGCTGCTGCGCGGTGGCGTTGACACAATTCTCATTGAGACGATCTTTGACACATTGAATGCCAAAGCCGCGATCGTTGCGAGTCACCGAGCGATGAAGGCCGCGGGTGTTGTAGTCCCACTGATGGTCTCTGGCACGATCACAGATCTTTCGGGGCGCACGCTGTCGGGGCAAACGCCTGCCGCGTTCTGGCAATCGGTGCGGCATGCCGAGCCACTCACGGTAGGGCTCAATTGCGCCCTTGGCGCTGCTGACTTGCGCCCACACCTGGTCGAATTGGCCGGCATCGCAGACACGCTCGTGTGTGCGTACCCCAATGCCGGGCTACCCAACGAGCTTGGCGGCTACGACGAAGAGCCAGAGACAACAGCTGCGTTCCTTGCCGAGTTTGCCGAGGCCGGGCTGGTGAACATGGTCGGCGGGTGTTGTGGAACGACGCCAGCTCATATCAACGCCATTGCCGCCGCGATGGAAGGGGCGACGCCTCGCCCAATTCCAGCCCGCACTCAACGGCTCGAGCTATCAGGGCTGGAGCCGTTCGCACTCACCGAAGACATCCCATTCGTCAACATTGGGGAACGAACCAACATCACCGGGTCGGCAAGATTCCGGCGACTGATTAAGGAAAACGAGTACGGAGAGGCGCTCGACGTTGCTCGTGATCAGGTCGACAGCGGGGCCCAGGTGATCGATGTCAACATGGATGACGGCCTGATCGACGGCGTCGATGCAATGACCACCTTCCTCAATCTCATCGCATCCGAACCTGAGATTGCCCGTGTGCCAATCATGATTGACTCCTCCAAGTTTGAAGTGATCGAGGCGGGCCTGCAATGCGTTCAGGGCAAGCCGATCGTCAACTCGATCTCCTTGAAGGAGGGCGAGGACGAATTCGTCAAACATGCTCAGATCTGTCGCGAATACGGAGCCGCGGTAATCGTGATGGCCTTCGACGAAGAAGGCCAAGCAGACACAGTCGAACGCAAGGTTGAGATTTCTCGCCGCGCCTATCGGATCCTTGTTGATGATGTCGGGATGCCAGCTGACGACATCATCATCGACCCCAACATCTTCGCGGTCGCGACCGGAATCGAAGAACACAATCGCTATGGACTCG
>JAHRVJ010000379.1 GCA_019090765.1 Ilumatobacteraceae bacterium | reverse complement strand
GCGGCTTGTCTGGCCCAGAATGCCTCGTCGTCCTGGGCGGCCTCGTCATAGAGGCCGGTCCCCGTTACGAGAGCGTCGGCCTTGAACTGTTCGGTCGGCGGGAATGTACGGTTCTCCGCCATCAACGCGTCGATCGTTTCAGAGGTTCCCGTGTGGTCTCTACCTTGATCAGCCATGGCCCAATCGTAGATCAGTGCACGACGGTGACCGCCAGCGAGTGCCGCCTGAGCGTCGAAGCCGGGGTTAATCAATCAGCCAGCACGCCACTGCGCAACTAGGAACGACCCCAGGCCGGCGGGATCGAGCAGCGCCTCGGCCTCACTGATTCGACTACGCATCTTCATTGCTTCGAGTCCTGGGCTGCCCTGCTGCTCGAGCCACATGCGCTTGCCCCTTTCAACGAACTCACCAATTCCCCACCGTTGCAGGAACTGGCTCTGGGTCTGCAGCGCATCAGGTTCAGGTAACTGATCGAAGGGAACATCGATGGTGATGTCTTGCATCGAGGCCTCCGCCAGGTAATGCCCGCCTCGTTCATTCTCGCGGTAGGTTCGCAGCCAGTCCCGCCAGGGTCGGGCCGCGAGCATGGCTGTGTGACCTACGCCGTAGTCGACGGTCACAACTGAGCCCGACCGCACCACAGCTCTCGCCTGCTCAAGGAATGCTGCAGCGCGATCGATCAGTGGAGCGCGGGCACCCAGAGCCCCACTTGTTGGTAGGAGTGCCGGTTGCGGGTCAAACGGCGCTGACAGAACTTCAGCAAGCTTCCCATCAGCCGCGACGTCTACGAAAGCTTCGCGCCACCCACTATCAAACACGGCCAGCCGGAATGGCAAGTTGTCGAACAGTTCGTTCGCGAACACGACGCCGTCGAACTGTCCTTCCGGCAAGGTTGCCCGTGACTGCACACCAGGGGGATGCTTCGAACGCTGAGAGTCCGATATCTCAACGGCGACATATTCCAGAGCTTCGCTACAGGCCGGCGATGCTGCGAGAATCGAACGCGCCAACGTGCCGGGGCCAGCGCCGACATCGATGACGGTGAACACCGCGGGGCGGCCGATTCGCTCCCACTCGGCATCGAGGAACGCGCTGACGACAGCGCCAAACAGCGGGCCGACTTCAGGCGAGGTAAGAAAGTCACCACGACGGCCCGCCGACCCACCATCAGGGCGCATATAGAACCCATCACGTCCGTACAGCGCCAACTGCATGAAGCGCTCGAATGGGATCGCGCCATTGGCGGCGATCGCCTTGCGTATCTCTTCGCTCACGACGGGACTCCGAGCGCGGTATACGCAACCAGGTCCCGCATTGCGATTGGCAGAGGCTAGAAGGCCCCGGTGAGCGAGTCGATGTCGCCGAACCGGGCGACCAGGTTGGGTAACACGCCCAAGACGATCGTACCGATCACCGTGATGCCGAGCGCCGCAATGATCGGTGCCGGAGGCTTGATTGGGGTCATATCACCGTCGGGCACTTCGTCCATCCACGCTGTACGCAGTACCCGCATGTAGTACGCCGCTGCGATCACCGTATTGACCGCAGCAATACCCGCCAGCACATAGGCCGAGCTCGAACCTGCGTCAAGCACCGCCCGGAAGGCGTTGAACTTCGCGAACCAACCGGCAAGTGGCGGGATCCCAGCCAGCGAGGCGAACAGGATCGTCATGGCAACGGTGAGCCCCGGTGCGTAACTGAACAGTCCACCGAAGGACGAGATCTCGCCGCTGCGGGTCTTGCGCGATACGGCGATCACGATTGAGAAGGCCCCGAGGTTCATGAATGCGTAGACCAGCAGGTACACGATTACTGCATTGAGCGCGGAGCCAGCAGCATCGGGACTCGCGGCGAAGGCCAGCGGCATCAAGATGAAGCCACCCTGGCTCACTGAGGAGTAGGCCAGCATTCGGACAATATTTGTTTGCCGCAATGCCATCACGTTGCCGACGGTCATCGTGAGGGCGGCCATCGCCCAGACGAGCGGCTTGTACACATCGTCCGCACCGGGTAGGGCGATGAAGATGATCGTCATCAGCGCAACGAAGCCCGCGGCCTTTGTAGCTACCGAGAAGAACGCAGCCACCGGTGTCGGTGCCCCTTCGTAAGTGTCAGGAGCCCACGAGTGGAACGGGACTGCGGAGATCTTGAACGCGAAGCCACAGATCACGAAGACAACAGCAACAACCTCGAGTGCAATGAGGTCACCGTCACCCAAAGCAGACCCGATGTCAGTGAGCAGGGTTGACCCGGTGGCACCGAATAGCAGGCTCATGCCGTACAACAGGATCGCCGAGGCGAACACTCCGAGGAGGTAATACTTGATCCCCGCCTCGTTCGACTTCGGGTCGCGTTTGCGCCAGGCGGCCATCATGTATGCCGGGATTGAGAGCAATTCCAGAGCGACGAAGATGCTGACGAGGTCGCGTGCCGACGACATCATCACCATGCCGAGCACACTGCACAACATCAGGACATAAAACTCACCCTGGTAGTAGCCGCCCTCTTCGAGCTCAGTCTGGCTCATCAACACCACGACGTAGGCAACGAGCAAGAAGAGCGCCTTGAGGATGAGCGCGTACTCATCGATCACGTAGCGGCCGTCGAACAGTGAACGGGTCTCGTCACCTACTAGGGCCAGTGTGACAACGGGGACAAAGGCCCCCAGCATCACCACGCCGGTGATCGTGGCCAACGCCCACTTCTTCGATGCCTCAAGCGACAGGTCGAGGAGCAGGACGATATTGATACCCGCGATAAGTACGAGCTCTGGTGCGAGCGCGTGCCAATCAATGGTGGGCGCGACCCAGTCGCTTGACTGCGCCAGCAGCGTCGAGGCGAACGAAACGAGCATCAGCCCAGTGTTTCTCCGAGGCGGCTAACCATGGCGCCGACCGCCGGGTCCATCACCTTGAACAAGAGTTGGGGATAGACACCGAGCACGACAATGCCAATCAGGAACGGTGACCAGGCCAGCCACTCGACCGGAGTTACGTCGGCGATGCCATCGTGTGCGTCTTCGTTATCGTTAGCGGCCGAACTCAGCGAGTGGGCAACGCCACCCTTATTGGAGAACTCTGCCGTCGGTTCGCCGAACGCCGTGCGCTGGTAGAGCCACAACAAGTAGGCAGCGGCGAGCACAGTGCCAACCGCGGCGATCACCATCAGGGTGCGGAACAGTTCTTCACTCAGACCGAAACCTGGGTTGTAGGCCGCGAGTAGGGCCGGGAACTCGCCCCAGAATCCTGCGAGACCGGGCAGACCAAGCGACGCCATAGCCGCGAAACCCATGATCCAGCCGAGCCTCGGGGCCTGCACCAGCAGGCCAGAAAGACGGCTGATTTCGAGCGTGTGATAGCGGTGCTTGACCGACCCGGCGACGAAGAACAACATGCCGGTGATCAATCCATGGGCGAACATCCCAAAGAGAGCCGCGTTGATGCCAAACGTGGTCAGCGTCGAAATCCCGAGCATGACAAAGCCCATGTGGGCAACCGACGAGAACGCAATCAGGCGCTTCATGTCGGTCTGGGCCAAACAACCAAGCGCACCGTAGATGATGCCGATCACAGCAAGCACACCAAGCACTGGTGCCCACGCTTT
>JAHRVJ010000378.1 GCA_019090765.1 Ilumatobacteraceae bacterium | reverse complement strand
GGGTTCCTCACGGCTGCACTGCCGCAGGCGTTCGCCGCCGCGATGATCGGGGGAATGGTCAGTCTTCCTGGCGCGGTGGTCGGCGGGTTGGTGATCGGGGTCCTAGAAAGCCTAACTCGTCGATACTGGGGCGGAACCCCGGGGGCCGCTCAATTGCTCACGTTCGTGGTACTGGTGTCGGTACTGCTGTTCCGTCCGCAAGGGCTGCTTGGTCGTAAGGGAAAAGGGCTGGCCACAGAGTCGAGCGATTCGTTGGTCCATCTGGATCCCGTATTGGCGGACGCGTCGCGCGCCTCAAAAAACCGCGGGCGCCGTTTCCTCAAGGGCTCGGCGCCGCCGATGCTGGTACTGGTCTTGGCCGTCGCCATCCCGCTCTCGGTCGCCGAGACCGATGCCTTTCGCCTCTCACTGATTCCCGTTTATGGCGTGCTGGCGCTAAGTGTCAACTTTTTGGCCTCTTCAACGGGACAGCTATCTCTAGGCCACGCTGGGCTATTTGGCCTGGGGGCCTTTGGTGCCGCGATCGTGACTACAACTTGGGGTCTTCCGCCACCGATGGGTTTTCTCGGTGGAGTTCTACTTGCCGGGGCGGCGGCAGCGGTGCTCGGTGCTGCTTCGCTCCGAATACGTGGCCTCTACCTCGCCGTTCTTACGCTGGCTTTTGGTGTCGTGCTGATCAGCTACGTGTTCCCGACTTCGATGTTCTCGAAGGGTGGCGCGGGCTTGCTACTTGACCGGCCTGAGTTCGGCCCGTTCGACTTGAGCAACGATCGGGTGTTTCTGGGGGCTTGCATTGGGATGCTCGGGGTCTGTTGGGTCCTTCTGCGTGGAATCGTTCGGATGCCCCTGGGGCGAGGCTTGGTAGCGGTACGTGAGAACCAAACTGCCGCTGCCGCCCGCGGAATCCAAACCACGACAATGGGTGTCGTCGGGTTCACAATCTCCGGTCTCCTCGCTGGTGCTGCTGGGGCGACATTCGCTTTCCGTCAGGGCATCGTCGTGGCTTCTTCATTCTCGTTGCAGCTGTCGCTGGTGCTCGTCATTTGGGTTGTTCTCGGTGGGTTGGGTTCGCGGATCGGGGTGTTCGCCGTAACCGCGGCGCTTACCTGGGTGCAGCTCTACTCGGGCGACAGCGACGAAATCATTACGCTCCTCGCTGCGGGCCTCGTGGTGTTCACGATCGGGCGATGGCCTCTAGGCATCGCCGGGGCATGTCGCGCACTGGTCAGGCGAGTGAAGGCTCGGCGTTCGCCGAGGCTCGAGGCTGAAATGGTTGTCGAGCCCGTGAGCGATACCGATACCGGTGAGGGCGGTCCGGCCGAAGACTTCGCCAGCGATCAGCCGGATGAGATTGTCTTTCCACTTCCCGACGGCACTCGGGCAAGGCCGGTGCTACTGGCGGTGCGTGGTGTGGCCGTCCGCTTCGGTGGAAATGTCGCGCTGAGCGACGTGAACCTCGATGTCTATCCCGGGGAACTTATTGGAATTCTGGGGCCGAACGGCGCAGGAAAAACCACCCTCTTCAACGTCCTGAGTGGCTTCCAGAAGCCAAATAAGGGCCACGTATGGTTTCGTGGAGAACAACTCGAGGGGGTAAACCCCGCCACTCGAGCTCGACTGGGGCTTGGCCGCTCCTTTCAGCAGGGAGGTTTGTGGACCTCGGAAACCGCTCACGCCAACCTGATGATGGCTCAGTTCGGCCGCCTCGCCGACCAATCACCTGCTGGGGTGATTGCGCTCGGAGCCTCCCAGCGCGCCGACGATCGCCGCAAGGCCGAGATCGCTCACGAGGTGTTGGCCGTACTCGGGCTCTCCGCTGATGCCAACCGTCCCGTAAAGGAGCTTCCGTATGGCCATCGCAAAGTCCTCGAGTTGGGCTGCTCGATAGCGACGCAACCGAAGCTGCTACTCCTCGATGAGCCAGCGGCCGGACTGCATGGTGCGCAGCTGGAATGGATCGGTACTGCCATCTCGGCCCTGCGCCGCGAACTGGAGATCACGGTGGTCGTAATCGAGCACGACGTGGCGCTGGTTAGGGCCGTCTCCGACCGGATCTACGTTCTCGAATTTGGCAAGGTCATTACCGACGGAGCCCCCGATGAAGTTCTCGCTCACCCCGACGTGATTACGGCTTATCTGGGCCGGGCAGCTGCGAGCGAGGCATCGTGACCACTCCCATCTTGTCAATCCGTGGAATGTGCGCCGGTTACGACAACGTGTCTGTTGTTACCGATCTCGATCTCGAACTCTCCGCAGGAGGGTTCGTGGCGATAGTCGGATCGAACGGCGCGGGCAAGACAACGACGATGCGCTCAATTATGGGGCTGGCTCAAGTCACTCAGGGCGTAATCGAGGTCGACGGAAAGTCAATCTTGTCAATGCGTACGAGCGAGCGGGTACAGATGGGCATCGCTCTGTGCCCAGAAGGGCGCGCCGTGTTCCCAACTCTGACCGTCGAGGAGAACCTGCAGACCGGGGCGATGGCTGGTCGTCGCTGGCAGCAGCGGAACAGCGACGCGGCCCGTGTCTATGGGCTTCTTCCTCGCTTAGGTGAGCGACAAACGCAGCAGGCGGGAACTCTCTCAGGGGGAGAGCAGCAACAGTTGGCGTTGGGTCGGGCGCTGATGAGCGCGCCGCGGCTGCTGCTGGTTGATGAAGCATCGCTCGGGCTCGCGCCGGTGATCGTCGACCTTGTATTTGATCTTCTCCGCGAT
Organism: Ilumatobacteraceae bacterium; assembly: GCA_019090765.1. Lineage (GTDB taxonomy): Bacteria > Actinomycetota > Acidimicrobiia > Acidimicrobiales > Ilumatobacteraceae > Sva-07. The sequence continues at coordinate 5,690 of JAHRVJ010000378.1, read as the reverse complement.
ATCAACGAAGCGGGAACCGCCATCATTGCTGTCGAACAGAACATTGGCATCGCAGATGTCGCTAAGGAGATTGCCGTAATCGAGCACGGCATGATGGCATCGCTCGATTCAGTTCACGGGTTGGGCGAGGGACTGCGACGCTCGGCCCGTGAGGCCTACTTCGGAACCGGAGGTTCAAATGAGTGAACAACAACCACCAGAGTCGACGCCCACGGTCGACTGGAGCGCACTACGCGATCTGGTCGCCGCCGACGACGCGCGCGATTGGCGGCGACGTCGAATGTTCGCGGTGATCGCCGCGGTTGCGGCCTGGGTTGCGGCCTTCGTCGCGGTTTGGATCACCTGGGATGAGGTGGCCTCGCGTTCGGAGGTATCTGATCAGTTGCCGTGGTTGGCTAGCAGCGGTCTGGCGTCGGTGGTATTGGCAATTATCGGCGCGGCGTGCCTCGTGGTTGCATGGATGCCGCCGAGCGGTGTCAACAAGCCGCCCGACGATTGACCGTCGCCAACCCACCGGCCAGGTCATGTTCTAGGCTGACGCGATGCAGATTGTGATTTCTGACGACGCTCGACGGGTATTGGAGAAGAAGGGCGGAACGATGTCGATCGACTTCATCCGTCCAACCGGTTGAGGTAAAATTGCAGAGGTGTCGGTCGACACCAACGTCAAAGGCAAAAACCTCGCGGCATACCGCAAGCTGCGTCATGATCGATTTCAGATTCTGATTACGCCGACCCTGGTCGGGATGGCCGAATCGATGCGTGTTGTAACGAAAGGTCGGCTGTCGAAGTCGTTGTCGGTCGAATTTCAAGCTGCTGGCGGTGGCCCAGACGACGATTCCTGCTGCGCAATCTGAGTCCTAGCCTTCAGCTTTCCTCGGCGAATATCATTTCGGTGTTGAGGGTCACGACTTGCCCGCTAACATGGTTTATCGCTATGTACGCAGTAATCGCCTCAGGTGGCAAGCAAGAAAAGGTAGCCGAAGGCCAGCAGGTCCGACTGGAGCTGCTCGACGCCGAAGAGGGCAGCGATGTCTCGCTGACCCCTGTAATGGTGGTCGACGATGGCTCAGTCCTGGCAACCCCCGATGAGCTGAAGAATGCTTCAGTCACGGGCAAGATTGTTGGTCAGGTCAAAGGCCCGAAGATCAACGGCTATACCTTCAAGCGCCGCACCAATAACCATCGCCGTTACGGCCATCGTCAGAATTACCATCTGGTCGAGATCACCTCGATCACTGTCTGACCCGACGCATCTGAACGAGCCGGCAAGCCCGGCCGTCCAGGAGGAGAAGAGCACTCATGTCAAAGACTAAAGGTGGCGGTTCAACCCGCAACGGTCGCGATTCCAATGCCCAGCGCTTGGGCGTGAAGGCGTTCGGCGGCACCGACATCACTGCCGGAACGATTCTGGTTCGCCAGCGTGGAACCAAGTTCCACCCCGGCAAGAACGTCGGCAAGGGTAAAGACGACACGCTCTTCAGTCTCGTTGACGGCTCGGTCCAGTTCGGCCAGAGTCGCGGTCGCAAGACCGTCAACGTCGTCCCCACCGACGCCTAGACCCCCCAGCGCCCTCTAGCCGCCCTGCTGCGACTAGCCAGCGGACCTTGCCGCGCCAGTCCACATCCAGTTTTGTGTCAGCACTTACGTGTGGCGCACGGGTTTGTGCTGACACAAACCGTTTGAGCAGTCGCGAGGTGTGCGCGAGCGTGTGGTCGCGTTCTGGGTTTGTGTCAGCACTTACGTGTGGCGCACGGGTTTGTGCTGACACAAACCGTTTGAGCAGTCGCGCTAGGACGCGTTGAGCAGTCGCGCTAGGACGCGTTGAGGTTTGCTTCGAGGCTGTCGACCGCGACGCCGAGTGAGGCGGGAAGATCCTCGCCGAATACTGCGTAGTGCTCTCGGATCTGTGGGATGGCAGCCTTCCATCCTTCGATGTCGACTGACAGCAACGTATCTAGATCAGCAGCGTCAATGTCGAGGCCATCGGTATCGAGGTCGTTTGCTGTGGGCAGCTTGCCGATTGGAGTTTGCACCGCGTCGACGTCGCCACCGACCCGTTCGAATACCCACTTGAGCACCCGGCTGTTTTCGCCGAATCCAGGCCACAGGAAACGCCCATCTTCGTCACGACGGAACCAGTTGACGAAGAATATTTGCGGCAGCTTGGCTGGATCGGTGTTCTTCTCCATCGACAACCAATGAGCGAAGTAATCGGCGTAGTTGTACCCGCAGAAAGGGAGCATCGCCATCGGATCGAAGCGCAGTTTGCCGACAGCACCCTGCTGAGCGGCGGTGGTTTCCGACGCCATGATCGAACCGAGGAACACTCCGTGCTCCCAATCGTTGGCCTCGGTCACTAGCGGCACCGTGGTGCGCCGGCGGCCGCCGAACAGGATCGCTGAAATCGGTACACCCGCGGGATCTTCCCACTCAGGGGCGATCGATGGGCACTGCTCGGCTGGCGCGGTGAATCGGGCGTTTGGATGAGCGGCCGGGGTTTCGGACTCGGGAGTCCAGGCGTTGCCCTTCCAGTCGGTCGCGCGGGCCGGGGGAGTGTCGGACATTTCTTCCCACCACACGTCGCCATCGTCGGTCAGCGCGGTGTTGGTGTAGATCGAGTTGCCCCACAGGCTGTCCATTGCGTTGGCGTTGGTCTCGTAGCTCGTGCCCGGAGCGACGCCGAAGAACCCCGCTTCGGGGTTGATTGCCCACAAGCGACCATCATCGCCGAACTTCATCCAGCAGATGTCGTCACCGATGGTCTCGGCCTTCCAGCCGGGCATGGTGGGAACGAGCATCGCCAGGTTGGTCTTGCCGCACGCCGATGGGAAGGCTGCCGCAATGTACTTCGACTCGCCTTCGGGGCTGGTGAGCTTGAGGATCAGCATGTGCTCCGCGAGCCAGCCGTCGTCGCGGGCCATCACCGAGGCGATGCGCAGCGCGAAACACTTCTTCCCGAGCAGCGCATTTCCTCCGTAGCCGGAGCCGTAGGACCAGATTTCGCGGGTGTCCGGGAAGTGCACGATGTACTTGTTCTCGGAGTCGCAAGGCCAAGCAACATCGGGCTCGCCATTGAGCGGCGCACCCACTGAATGTAGGCACGGTACCCAGTCGGAGTCGCCGAGTACGTCGAGCGCGCCTTGGCCCATGCGCGTCATAATCCGCATCGACGCGGCGACATAAGCGGAGTCGGTGAGCTCTACGCCGACGTGGGCAATCGGTGATCCAAGGGGGCCCATCGAGAAGGGCACCACGTACATCGTGCGGCCCTTCATGCAGCCGGTGTAAAGCGACTTCATCTCAGCGCGCATTTCGGCGGGCTCTCGCCAGTTGTTGTTCGGCCCCGCCTCTTGCTCGGTTGCCGAACAGATGAACGTGCGGTCTTCTACACGGGCCACGTCAGCCGGGTCGGAGTGGGCCCAGTAGCTGTTTGGTCGCTTGGCCTCGTCGAGCTTGGTGAACGTTCCTGACGCAACAAGTTCTTGGCAGAGCCGCTCGTACTCTTCGGCTGATCCGTCGCACCAGTAAATATCGGCAGGCTGCATGACTGCTGCCCATTCGGCAACCCAGTCCTTTAAACGTTGGCTAGTGGTATTCCCGCTCATCGGGTGACTCCTCATTGAGTGCACGGTTGAGTGCGTTCTTGACTATGGGGGGGGTGCGCGGTGTTCGTCGCGCTGTATTCAAGCCTCAGCGTAGAGCGCCCGGCAGCAACAAACTAAACATGGTGGAGGAGCGGCTGCAAATAAGCCTTAGGCCCGCCGCCGCCCGGAGCTATTGGGGGTAGATGTCGGGGGTCGCCATGTCGACCTCGGAGCCGAGTCGTAGCTGCACCGCGCGACCCTCGTCGTTGAGGTCGAATACGACGCGTTGTCCTTGTCGCAGCATGCGGAAAATAGAGCCTTCCAGGGCGTTGGCTGCCATCTCGTAATCGTTCAGATCGGTGTCGGCCATGATCAGGCCGTCGCCGGTCACCGGATCGTAAGCCTTGATAACGCCCTGCATGATCAGCGACCCGACTTCAGCCGGCTTTGACGATCTTGCCCGACTTGATGCAGCCGGTGCAGACGTTGACTCGCTTTGTGGCGCCATTGACCTTGGCGCGGATGCGCTGGATATTCGGGTTCCAGCGTCGCTTGGTACGGCGATGCGAGTGAGACACCGACATGCCCCATGACGGGCCTTTGCCACACACTTCACACTTGGATGCCATTAAATTCTCCTGCAGGGTGCCGGGCATTGCCCAGCTCGATCAATTTGTCGAGGCCGGTCTTCGGCCTCTCCGCTCATACGAGGAAATTCTCGCTGAGACAGCTATGGAATGCTACCAAGCGCGATCGCTGTACCCACGTCGTGATAGAGGTCCTGTCATCGCAACGCGTGTCGGGTCCCGTTGCTGGCCTGTGTTGGGGCGTGAACGTACTCCTAGGATGGCTAGTCGTGCCGACACTTGAACGGTTGAATACTGCATCGCTGCGTGACACTGTCCGTACTTTTCGCGACGCCGTGCGGGATCATGCCCCAGCGCTGAATCGGTTGAACGTTTACCCAGTGCCCGACGGCGACACCGGCACGAACATGGCCCGCACGCTTGACGCGGTCGTGGCCGAAATGGATTCCGCGGCCGCAGACGATCTAGCGGCTACGTGTGACGCCATTAGTCACGGTTCGCTGATGGGGGCCCGCGGGAATAGCGGTGTCATCCTCAGCCAGATTATGCGTGGCTTGGCGTTGACGCTAAAGGAGCAGGCCGACATTCAGGGCGTTCGTTTCGCTGATGCGTTGCAGGCAGCCGCGGCTGGCGCATACGAGGCGGTTCTGAAGCCCATCGAGGGCACCATCCTCACTGTTTGCCGAGAAAGTGCCGAGGCGGCCAGAGCGGCCGCAGATGTTGGCGGTTCGCTCGTTGAGGTTGTGCGTGCGGCGCAGGAGGCGGGCCGGATTTCTCTTGAGAATACCCCTGAGTTGTTGGCTGTCCTGAAAGATGCGGGAGTCGTCGACGCCGGTGGAGCCGGCTATCTGTTGTTGCTCGACGCGGCCTTGCATGTGGTGGCGGGAGACCCGCTTCCGGAGGCTGAACCAGACGATGGCACCGCCGGTCCTGTCGGCGAGGTGTTCGCGAGCTTGACCCATCGAGAGTCGACCGTCGAGGGTGAGCTCGATGTGAGTGAGTTGCGCTACGAGGTGATGTATTTCCTAGAACTTGCCGACGAACGAATTGGAGACTTCCGCCAGGGGTGGGGAGCAATTGGCGATTCTGTCGTAGTAGTCGGTGGCGATGGGTTGTGGAACTGCCACGTGCACACCAACCAGATCGGCGCGGCGATTGAAACGGCGATCGAACTCGACGGTCGGCCGAAGCAGATTCGGGTGACCGACTTGTTCGAGGAGGTCGAGGAGGAGCACGCGAAACGCGAAGCTGAGCTCACCGACGGCCCGGCATCGATCATTTCCAAAGCTGGCGCGGGCCTCCCGCCGGTGACCACGGCCGTGGTTGCAGTGTGTACTGGTGAAGGACTGGTCGAGCTGTTTGCCCAGCTCAGAGTTCAGGGAGTAGTCACCGGAGGTCAGACCATGAATCCGTCGACGGCTGAACTACTTGACACGGTTACGCGGGTCAACGCTGACGAAGTCGTGATCTTGCCGAACAACAAGAACATCATTCCGGTCGCCAAGCAGATCGATTC
>JAHRVJ010000377.1 GCA_019090765.1 Ilumatobacteraceae bacterium | reverse complement strand
TTCTGTCGCTACTCGACTCGACAGAGCCCGGTCCCATCAACATCGGTAACCCGGTCGAGTTCACCATGCTTGAACTGGCTGATCTCGTGATTGAGCTCACTGGCACCAACTCGGGGATCGAATATCGCGAGCTTCCGAGCGATGATCCGCGACAGCGTCAACCCGACATCGCTGCAGCCAAAGCGTTGCTCGGGTGGGAGCCAAAGATTGATCTCCGCGAGGGGCTAGAGCGAAGTATTCCGTACTTCGCCGAACAGCTCGCCAATTCCGGTTAAGCCCTCGGTACGTCGCGGCTGGTTGCCGAGCCGATGCATAATACGTGGCCTCGATGACCTAGACTTCGGCGCCGTGTGGGGCCGACAAAGCTTGATGGGATTTCGTCCATCGAGCTTGGACATCCGCACCCATGAGTTTCGCGATTTGGTGGCGCGATCGCGTGAGGTAGTACTGCTCGCAGCAGTTACCGGAGCGATCACCGGGCTGTTGGTGAGGTTCTTCGAGTACTTCGTCACTGAGGTCACTTTTGAGTGGATCATCGAAGGCCCGCTGTGGCTCGGGGCCGTTGCTCCGGGCATTGGGCTTGTTCTCTCAGCAATCTTGCTACGAACCCTCGGGAATGGGGCGTCGTCGGCGACATCGGACGAGTACCTTCGAGCGTTCCACGACCCGGAGTACCCATTGCGTCCTCGAGCGTTCTTGGGGCGCATGGCCGCCGCGGTAACAACTCTCGGATCAGGCGGGGCGATGGGCCTCGAAGGCCCATCGTTGTATGGGGGATCGGCTATCGGCGCGATGATTCAACGCCGACTCCCGGCGGCGTTCCGCGGCTCTGACCACCGAACTCTGCTCGTTGCAGGAGCGGCAGCCGGTGTTGCCGCAATCTTCAAGGCCCCAGCAACGGGCGCCATCTTTGCACTTGAAGTTCCATTTCGCGATCAAATGGCGCGCCGAATGCTGCTGCCAGCACTGGTCGCGAGCGCTTCGGGTTACCTCTCCTTTGTTGCGCTGAGCGACACGCGGCCAATTTTCATCTTCGAGAGCGACCGCACGGCCGCGTTCCAGTACCGCGACCTGGCTGGTGCCGTGCTCATCGGTGTCGGCTGTGCCGTTGGGGCAAGAGCGTTCTCTCGCCTGATCCGGCTGGCGAAGGGATTTACGCTGCGGCCGATCGGGATCAGGCTTGTGCTCTCAGGTTCGTTGCTGGCCCTGCTGTTCGTGATCAGCCGAGGCCTCACGGGCGAAAGCTTGACACTTGGCACGGGTTACGAGGTGATTGTTTGGCTCGGTGAGGAACACGCTCTGTGGCTGCTCGCGGCAGTTTTCCTACTCCGATGTCTCGCCACTGCCACCACCCTCGCCGGAGGTGGCGTAGGCGGGTTGTTTATTCCTTTGGTAGTAGGTGGTGCGATTGTCGGCCGCGCAGTGGGTGACATTGTGAACCCACTCGACCCCACTCTTTACGTGTTGCTGGGCGTCGCAGCGTTCCTCGGGGCGGGCTACCGGGTACCGCTTGCCGCGGTAATGTTCGTCGCTGAGACAACCGGCCAACCCGGGTTTATTGTCCCAGCCCTGTTCGCCGCTGTCGCCGCGGAGCTGGTGATGGGCGACCAGTCGATCACCACCTTCCAACGTTCCCCCGAAAACCCGGACTAACTCGCCTGCGGTAGCGCAGCTCCTCTACGCGCCGCAGCCAGTGGCAAGTGTTTGAACGAGGGTGGTGCCGTCGTACTCGTAGACGATCACCGACATCCCTTCGTAGTACCAGGCGCGGACGATCACCTCCATACGGCCGTCGCCGTTGAGGTCGGCAACGTCGAGCACGCGAAACTGTTCGGTGATCGGGAAGTCGGTCTCGCTGCTGTCGACGTTGCTCCCGATGACTATCTGAGACGATTGGGTCTCAGTGTTCACCAGCAGGATCGCCGTTGCATCGCCGGGCGATCCCGTTGCGTCGGGGTCTGCGACCTGTTCGAAGGAGACAAGCGCCTCGTCGATACCGTCGCCATCAAGGTCGGCCACGACGATCTGATCGATGGTGCCAGCAGATGCGTCGATGCCCTGCTCGGCAAAGTTGTCGACGCCGAGCTGTTGGTAGGCGGGGGGTCCACCCGACACCTGCGCCACTTGGCGCGGTTTTAGCGGCCACGACGCTGGTAGGGCAATCGCCGCGTACCCGAACCCGGGTGGTTCGGCGCTGGGAATCGCTACGTCGAGCGTTGGGCCTTGCCGGCCATCGAAGCAGGCTTCGTCGCTGGCCCCGATCGTCACCATTTGTTCTGAGATTTCGAGACCGCTCACCGTGAGGGTCGGGTCGCCAGCGAGATCCGCGGCCGATAACTGGTCGTCATCGCTTGTCGGGGGCTGCCATTTGTCGACCTGCCAGCGACCGAGGAGTAGCCAGCCACCGAACTCGCCCCCGGTCACGATTGGTATCGACGCGGAGATTGGTCCCGGTGGAAGTGTGGCCGGTGGTGCAGTTGTCGGCGGAACGCTCGTTGCGGTGGACTCTGGCGCCGCGGCTGTTGTCGGGATCGTGGTGTCGGGCTGACTTACAGTCGTTGTGGTGCTGGCACTGGTCACGGTTGGCTCAGGTGCTGAAGATTCTTCGACGGTGCAGGCAGCAGCAGCTATCGATAGTGCTGCAAGACAGGCCAGCCGCGGTGGTAGCAGGCTGATGATCGGTGGTGACTTCAACATGTTATTTGCTCTCCTGGTTCGAGTAGCCGCAATCTCTGGTGGTCGTCGGCTTGGACCATCGCTGAGGCGAATTGCAGGGCAGGGTCTTCAAACCAGGTCGGTAGACGTCGGCGGCCATCTTCGGGAGCGTACGTTCCCCAGTGAATCGGAACGACCAGCTTTGGCCGTATGAGCTCCGCGGCGGCAACCGCGCGCAGCGGATCTAGATGCCCCTCACCGATCGTTGGTCCCCATCCCCAGATTGGAAGCATCGCGATGTCAATCTCGCGCAAGTCTGCCATCCCGTCGAACAGGTCTGTGTCTCCCGCGAAGTAGCAACGTTGATCGTCACTATCCACGACGTAGCCGACTGGCCGAGCTGCCACTCGCGTATGTGGACCACGCCCATGCTTGTGAGCCGCGGGCACGACTTCAATGGTCACTGGCCCGCACCCGACTCGGTCACCAACCTCGAGTTCAGTCACATTGTGTAGACCAGCCTTGCGGAGCAGTGCGAGTGACCCGCGTGGGGCGAGAATTCTGGCATTCGGTCGAAGCAGGCGAAGAGACGGCAGATGAAAGTGATCGAGGTGCAGGTGGCTCAGCAGCACCAGGTCGACATCGGCAACATCAGCGCCGAGGGAGGTGGGAACTGAGCGTCTTCGACGCAGATGCGCGACCCGTTTGGTCAACAGCGGATCAGTAATGATCCGGTAATCCCCAACATCGATCAATGCGGTTGCATGGCCGAGCCAGGTGAGTTCCATCAGTGCTCGGAGTTGGGAATGGTCCAGGGAGGCGGTGCCGTGTCGGTCGCGACATGCTCGAGCCACCCCTTGAAGAGGTGATGGATTGAGGCGGCACCGACTAGCGGTTGCTCGGGGGGCGGGAACGTTGAGGGAGAGAGCAAGAACGGCTCGCTTTGCTTTCCTCCCAGCCCGCCATGGAATCCGATCAGTTCCTCAAACGCGGCTCCTTCGTCGCTGTCGGCGTCGAAAAAGCTGTTAACGAGAATGTCGGGCGCGTTGGTAAACGAATGTGTTCGTCGTAGATGGTCGGCCGTGTTCGGGCCGAAAGGGGCCAATGGGTCGGCGCCCTCGATGCGGTCATCCGATAGGTATCGGATGCCGTCGCCACCAATCACGAGCGGCCCAAATGATGCGGAGTCGACGAGGATGAATCCGACTCCCGGGTGTTCAGCGAGCCCGCGGATCACCTCTGGGTAGTTGTCAGATATCGCTTCGATTGTCGCGCGGCCCGTGATCTTGGTGAAGGTCACCAGGCCGAGGTTGCCGGAGGCCAGAACGATCACGTCTGCCGAGTCACCGTCTCCGTAACCGGCCTTGTCCTTGTCCTTGTCATTGTTTGTGGAAGATCGGGCCTCGCTCGATTCGGTGTCGTAGGCCGGGCCCAGTGTGACATTGCCATCGATTGTTCGGCGGCGAACTGCCAGCTGCACGATCTTCGCCAGTCGACTGTCTTCGTCAGCGATTACCTCAGTCAAGGCGCCGTTGAGGTTGCCCCAGCCTTCTGAGGACAGCTCAGGGACCTCGATCTCTTGTCCTGAATCGATCAGAGAAGTGACCAGCCCCTGCAGGGTGATGTCGTACCGCTGAAGGAATGTCGCCCCCTGTGTTTGGCCATGGTCAGATAGCACCACTATGTGATACGGGCGCGGGGCTTCGGTGATGGCGCGTTCGAG
>JAHRVJ010000050.1 GCA_019090765.1 Ilumatobacteraceae bacterium | reverse complement strand
TCCAATCTGAGCCCCTGACGTCGCGGCTGATCCCCGGTGCCGAGCCATTCGAGCCTTTCGGAGCGGCTTACGACCGAGCTGTGGTCGCGTCTGCTGGTTTGAAGTTTGCGGCTCCCCCTGAAGCATCGGCTCCAGCGCAGTTCGCGACGCGACTGGATCGTGGTGCGGTACCGGCAGCGACATCTACTGCTGCGCGGACCGGCCAGATCGGTGGATTCGGCTCGATGCCCGTACCCGTCGACTTGCAGGAGTTCGGCAATGGCCGGATACCGCGTGATCAGCTTCAGCCGATCGCTCAATCCGGGCATCGCTTGGCTGCCCCGGCCGCGGCTGCTTGGGACCGGTTGGTTGACGCTGCCGCATCCGACGGACTTGAGATGCGAATCACTGACTCGTATCGGTCGTACGAGAACCAAGTCGACCTTGCGAACCGCAAGGGTCTTTACAAAAATGGCGGCCTAGCGGCCACCCCCGGCAAGTCGAACCATGGATGGGGGCTCGCCGTTGACGCCGACGTGCGTGACCCTGCGGCGCTGTCGTGGATGCGAGCCAATGCACCCAGGTTCGGTTTTGTTGAAGCGGTACCCCGGGAGCCCTGGCACTGGGAATACCGACCACAGGATGGCCAGGGTTGATCAGGCGCGAGGTTTGCCCGAACCGTGACCCGTGAATGGCTCAGGACCAGCTCGTCGGCACCGATTTAGTACGCATCCCGAGTAATCTGTCTCACGTCTATGGTGCAAGCAAGTGGAGAGATGACCCTACGCGACTACGGCAACGTTGTCTTGCGACGCCGGTGGGTGGTAATCATCGCGACGTTGTTGACCACTTTGGTCGCGGTCGCGTCGGTGGCGTTGCAAACGCCGATCTACTCGGCCTCGTCGCAGGTGCTGGTCGAGCCACGCGGGCAAGATGGCCTGTTCGATGATGGCAATTCCCGGCTCGACCCTCGGGCCATCGATACCGAAATACAGGTAATTGAGGGCGAAGCTGTGCGCTCACGGGTGCAAGCTGATCTTGAATTGTCCGAAGAACCGCCAAAGGTGAACGCGAGCCCAGTTGGTGATGCCGACGTGATTTCGGTCACCGTCCGCGACTCGAACGCGGCGAACGCGCAGATCCTTGCCGATGCTTACGCTGTTGCTTACGTGGCCGTGCGTCGCGAGCAGGCTGTCGGGGAGCTGCTGGCGGCGAGTACGGAAGTGCGGTTAGCCATCGACGATCTCCAGGTCCAACTCGACGGCATGGCCGACGACGACCCCCGCCGCAACTCTCTTGTCTCTCAGCTCTCCAATTTTGAGACGACCCTCGATCAACTTCGTGTTGATGCCGCGCTGCGAACGGGTGGCGTGGTCGTTATCCAGTCAGCGGAGCTGCCGACCGATCCAGTTGAGCCGACTCCAGCGCGAACGGCAACACTTGCTGCTGTCGTGGGGCTGCTGATCGGTCTCGGAGCGGCGTTCTTGATCGACCACTTTGATGACAAGGTGCGCTCGGAGGAAGATCTGGCGGGGGTCGCTGAGCGGCCGGTACTGGCTGTTGTGCCTGTCGATGCTCCCCCCGACCATCGCCCGATCGCAATCTCTGAACCTAATCACAACGCGGTCGAGGCGTATCGGGGCTTGCGGACCAATCTCCAGTTCTTGGGCCTTGATCGACCGATTCGAGTCGTTCAACTCACCAGCTCTCTCGCTGGTGAGGGCAAGACGACCACGTCCGCGAACGTCGCGGTGGTGCTTGCGCAAGCTGGCCACCGGGTGGCTTTGGTCGATGCCGATCTGAGGCGGCCGCGGGTGCATGAGGTGTTCGGGGTGGGGCAGACACCCGGATTCACCGACTTGCTGCTCGGGATGGAAGCCAAACAGGTTGTGAATCACGTCGATATTGATGGTGTGAACCGGTTGAGCGTCTACGCGGCTGGCTCGGTGCCATCAAACCCGAGCGAGATGCTCAGCGGTCGCAGGGTTAAGCAGTTGCTCAGCGAGATGGGCTCGCATTACGACTATGTGATCGTCGACTCCGCACCCGTACTGCCCGTGTCCGACTCGGTCGCGCTCGCTGGTTCCGTCGATGGAGTGCTTGTCGTTGCTCACGCTGGCCGCGTCACAGCCGACAATGTGGTTGAGTCAATCGAACGCCTCGACAGAGTAGGAGCACCGCTACTCGGTCTTGTACTCAACCAGGCCACGCAGGCATCGAAGGGCTACTACGCCTACAGCGGATACTCCTCGACCATCGCGACGGCGATGCCAAGTGGCGCCGGAGATCCCCAGGACTCCGCTTCCTCATCAGCGAACCCTCCAGCGTCGGACACACCGGTTTCTGCCGACGCATGACCGAGCCGAAAAGGTTCGTTCGTCGCAATCGTGTCGATGAACGCGCCGCGCTCGCGATTGCTCTCTCATCCGGTCTCATCGCAGCATTCGCGGGAGCAGCACCAACTGGGGGAACAGTCGTTGACGTGGCTCTCGTCGTGCTGGCCGTTGGCGCCGTGGTGTGGGCGTCGGCCTCGGCGCCTTGGTGGGCTTCGGCTGGGGCATGCGGTGTGGGTGCGGCGATTGCGATGCAGCCGGTTGTTGCGACTGTCGGGCTGGTGGGGTTCGTAGCCGGACTGAGTATTGGTATCCGGAGACGAGACCAGCCTGAGATGCGTGCCATAGCTGGTGGGATCGCGGCCAACGTGCTAATCCGGTCAGAGTTGGAGGGGTTCTTTGGCTTGTCGGCGATCATCGGCCTCGCTGTTCTCGGGGGACTATTCCTCGTTGGTTTGCGCCGCCGCCGTTCGGCTATACGACGGAATGGCTGGCGGGCAATCGGATTGATTTCTGGGCTCTGCCTTTTGGCGCTTGCTGGCTTAACAATGGCGCTGCTTGCTGCCCGCCCGGACCTGACAAACGCATCGCGGCAATCGCAGGCCGCAATAGACGCGCTGAATGCCGGCGATTACGACACCGCAGCAGAAGAGTTACAGCGGGCATCAACCAGTTTTGCCCGAGCTAATAACCGACTGGGCGGTCTGCTCGCTCTTCCGAGCCGCTTGCTTCCGGTGGTTGCGCAGAACGTTGACGCGGCCGCAAATCTCGCCAATGAAGCTGAAGGGGCCACTAGCGATGCGGCGGGGGCGTTGCGCGAGATCGAACCTGAAACTCTGCGCTTCGTGTCCGGAGCGGTCGACCTCGACGCGATTGTTGATATCGAGGCGCCGCTGGTCCGGGTGCAGGAGGCCCTTACAGACCTCAGTTCGGTGGCCGACGAGGTTGACTCGTCGTGGTTGCTTGATCGCGTGAAGCAAGAACTGAGTGAGCTTGAAGAGGATCTAGACGACAACGAACCGAGATTGCAGAACGCGATTGATGCGGTGCGCTTGGCCCCGCGGATGCTCGGTGCCGAGGGTGAGCGAACATACCTAATCCTGTTTACAACTCCGTCGGAGGCACGCGGGCTAGGTGGGTTTGTAGGTAACTATGCCGAAGTCACGATCACCGATGGTCGACTCAGGGTTACTGAGTTCGCTCGGCGGTCAGAGCTCGACGATGTGGCCCAGAATGGCGCGTTCTGTACCGGTTGCCCACAGGAGCTACTTGATCGCTACGGCCGGTTTGGGTTTACCAGCGGACCGGGCGGCGGAGTGCAGCATGGGGTCTGGCAAAACATCACCATGCCAGCACATTTTCCCTATGTTGCCGAGGCGGCCGCGATTCTGTATCCGCAGAGCGGTGGGAAGCAGATCGATGGGGTGTTGGTGCTCGACCCGTACGTGGTGGAGGCATTGATGCAGTACACCGGCCCGATCGAGGTGCCCGAGTTCGGGGTGACTGTGACGCCGGGTGACGCGGCGCAGTTCATCATTGAGGATCAGTACTTGCTCGCCGGAAACGAAGGGACCGACGAACGTATCGACGCGCTGCAGACCCTCGGGGAGTCGCTGCTCACCAAGCTGTTGTTCGGTTCGTTGCCGCCTCCGGCCGACCTTGCTGAGAGTCTCAGCCCATTGGTCGAGGAGCGTCGGCTGCTCTTTTGGACCAATGATCTAGAAGAGCAAGATCTGCTCGGTCGGACCGGCTTGCTAGGGGCACTGCCAGAGCTCGGCGATGATGGCGGTTTCTCCGTCGCGGTGTCGAACGCGAGTGGCAACAAGATCGAGATCTTTCTTGAACAAACGGTCGACGTGCGGATTGATGAGGATTCATCCGGCAACCGGCAACTCATTGCTGACGTGACCTTGACCAACGGCGCTCCGAGCGGCGGCCTGCCAAACTACGTGATCGGGAACTCAGTCGGGCTCGATCCGGGTTCAAGTCGCCTCTTCGTCTCTTTCTACGGTCCCCCTACCCTCACCAGTGTGGTGTTGGACGGAGTCGAAATTGAGGTCGAACCAGCAATCGAAGCGGGATGGTTTGTCTACGGCGACTTCGTGGACATTGGCCCCGGAGCTAGTGTCAAATACGCCCTCGTGTTTGACCTCGAACCGGTAATTCCAGGTGCGGCTGATGGAGGAGGTCCAATACAGTGGACACAGCCACTGGTTCGTCGGCTTTGACCGGGGCAGTTTGTTGGATTCGCAAGTTTTCGTCATGAGACTCGACAACGTGAGTAATGATAGGTAGGCTTTGCCTAGCAACAGTAGAAGGACTAATCATCATGAAGAAGTTTGCACTAGCTCTTATGACCGTATCTGCGACCCTCTTTGGGTTCGGGGTTGCGGCGAACGCTGCTTACCCCCCGGCCGACGTAACTGTCACCGTGTCGAGCCAGACGCCGGCACCGGGCAGCACGATCACCGTCACCCTGGTTGGGTGCAATGACGGCGAGACTGCGAACTTCAGTCTTGCTGGCCAAAATGCCACCGGAACATCAACCGGCGGTAACGCATCTGCTTCAATCTCTGTCCCATCAACAGCGGGGGCGTATACCGGCTCGGCAAGCTGCACAAGCGGGGCTTCGGCGAGCTTCGCCGTGACCGTCACGACTCCTGGTGGCGGGCTCCCCGCAACTGGTTCGAGCGGCATCAGCTCAACACTTGCGATCTCATTGCTGTTGCTCCTGG
>JAHRVJ010000049.1 GCA_019090765.1 Ilumatobacteraceae bacterium | reverse complement strand
GGTGGTCACCGATTGGTCACAGAATCCTGTCGGCCAGCCAGTGACGCCGGCTCCGAGGTGGTCGTGCCGCAGGCGCTGCGCCTTTTGGATGTGCCGAACGCCTCGTAGTCCATAGAGCACGCGCTCGGAGGTTTGATGAATTCCGCGCGGGGGCGTAGGAGCCCTTTCGGGCTCTGTGCAGGCCAACTAATCCCGCAGCGTCGTGTCGTGAATCGGGCTGTCGCGGCATACTGTTGGTATGGGCCAGCGCGGACTGATCGGTCTTCTTGTTGCATCAGCTTTCGCTGTCGCCTCTTGTGGTTCCTCGGAACCGTCTGCGTTGGCTCCGGGCGGGACCCTTCCTCAGAGCGCCGGCGAGATTCGCACGATCAATGACTCTGCTGTGGCCGGGGACGTGGCCGATCGAGTCTCTGATAACACGACTCGCTGCATCGTCCGACTTCACGGCAAGGGCAGTTCTGGTGGTGCCACGAGCTCTGATGGTGACGGGGTGCTGATCGTGAGGCCAACGGGGAACGAGGACGGCTGGGGTGGTCGGCAGTGGATGTACTTTCCCGAGAGTCGATGGGCCGAAGCCAGGGATGTGGTCTCGAGCGCACTTGTCGCGAACGGGTGCGGCCAGGCCGTGATCAACGGTTTCTCGAATGGAGCTGCTTTCGCTGCATCCCTGTTCTGTAGTGGCGAGACATTCAACGGTGTGGTGAAGGGTTACGTCATCGATGATCCCGTGACCGATACGGCGACTGATGATTGTGCGCCAGCCCCAGACGTCGATGTCGTGATGTACTGGACGACGGCGATTGCCCAACAGCCCGGAACCGACTGTGCCACGATCGACTGGACGTGCGCTGGTGGAACAACCATCGACGTGGCTACGTACGCCGACAACCTTGGAACCACGGTGACTCCGAGTCCATTCACCGATCATAAGTGGTATCGCGACGCACCTGAGATCACGACGTTTCTGAACGCCTGAGCCCGCGCCCTCAAGTTGTGGTTTGGTGGTCGCCGATGGTCACCACCGAGATGCAGCTGCCTGGATGTCGGGACCGTCTCTTATGATGTCTCGGCAGATTTCAGCGCGACCAGCTGCGGTCGACGCGGTACCGGCCTGCTGACATCGGCGTCGAGGTTTGCCGGCGGCGACGGCGATCATTAGTGCCGAAGGTGGCTACTGCTCCGATGATGAGTGCCCCGATGGCCAACGCGAGTGTGAGATTTCGGTCGTGGTTGGCCAGACGCGGGAAGACCCCCATCCAGGTGTCATCGGAGAGCGCGGGAAGACCTGCGAGCGGCACCAGGTAACCCAGCAGCACTAGCAGGCCAGCCAGAGTGGCCATGGTTACGCCGAGCGCAAAGGTGAACTCACCGCGTTCGGCATTTAGGACGAGGCCAGCGACGAGCAAGATTATTCCGAGCGCCAGGCTGGCCAGACTCAGCCACTTTGCGCCCGAATCTATGAAGGAGAGAGAACCGACTTCTTCTACCGGAAGCGTGATAACTGCCAGTTCTCCGACGCGTTCGTCGCGCACGATTGTTACCTGCTCAGCTGCTGTGATTTCGACTGTGGCTTCGCGATCGCCAATAAGGCGGGCGTGGGCGTTGCCAACGAATTCGCTCATCAGAGCAGCTCCGTCAGGGAGTTGTGCGATTCCCTCAATGAACTCTTTGAGTTGGGTTGGCGACTGGCTCAACTGTGCGGCGTCGGCGCCGGCGACGATCGTGGCGATCTCGCTGCGGATGTCTTCGTCACCGAGGATCGAGAGCGTCTTGTTGGAATCTGACGATGGGGAAAAGGCGACGCGTTGGAACCACCAGGTACTGACCGCGAGAGCGATTAGTACCCCAGCAACTATCAGTAACAGGCCCGCCGGAGATCGTCTCACGGGGAGAGTCTGGCAAATCCTGACCGTAATCTACGATTGTGGAGAATTCAGGTGTCGTTCGGAAGCTGTTGCGAGGCGCGCTTCGTCGCTGCCCCTGGTGTGGTGGGCGTGGTGCTTTCTTTGTCGGGTGGTACAAAAAGGCCGACCATTGTCAGACTTGCGGGTTGGGCTGGCGGCGTGACGATGTCGGGTACGAGCTGGGTGCGGCCGCGATCACAGCGATTATCACTTTCGGTCCGTTGATCTTGGTTCTTGGAGGGATGGTCGCGGTCACCTGGCCAGATGTTGAGGTGGGCTTGATGTTTGCTGTGCTCGGTGTGCTGGCGGTGGTATTGCCGTTGCTTTCCTACGGCTCGGCGTACCTGATCTGGCAGGCGCTCGATCTCACGATGCGCCCGCCCACCCGGGAAGATTTTGCTCCCGTCGGAGGGTCCGGGCAGTCGTCCGATTAACGCCGGAGCGAACTCAGTGGCGTTCGGCCACAGAATACTTGTCAGAACGATTGTTCGTTGACTACACTGATGTCATTCGGTGGCCGAGTTGCCGCCGAACACTGTGACACCCCCCATCTACGTTGACCAACAGCAACCGCATCCGGTTTGTAGAAACACCGAAACGAAAGCGAGAACCACATGAGCAAAGATCGAGCGAAAGCGTTGGATATGGCGCTGGCCCAGATCGATAAGCAGTTCGGCTCGGGCGCCATCATGAAAATGGGTGAGCGCACCAATATGGACGTTCAGGTGGTTCCGACCGGGGCGCTGCCACTCGACCTCGCACTCGGCGTCGGTGGCCTGCCGCGCGGCCGGATCACCGAGATCTTCGGTCCGGAGTCTTCGGGTAAGTCAACTCTGGCCATGCACGTTGTGGCCGAGGCGCAACGCAGCGGCGGCGTCTGTGCTTACATCGATGCGGAGCACGCGATGGACCCGGTGTACGCGCGGGCGATTGGTGTCGATGTCGACCAGCTACTCATTTCTCAGCCCGACACTGGCGAGCAGGCGCTTGAGATCTCCGACATGCTTTGTCGGTCGGGTGCGATCGACGTGATCGTCGTCGACTCGGTAGCGGCGCTCACGCCACGGGCCGAAATCGAAGGCGAAATGGGCGACACTCACGTCGGGCTACAGGCCCGCCTGATGAGCCAGGCTTTGCGCAAGCTCACTGGCAACATCAGCAAAACCAATACCATTATCATCTTCATCAACCAACTCCGCGAGAAGATCGGGGTCATGTTCGGCTCACCCGAAACCACACCGGGAGGCCGGGCGTTGAAGTTCTACTCTTCGGTTCGGCTCGATATTCGTCGAATCGAGGCGTTGAAAGATGGTCCCGAAGTCGTCGGCAACCGAACTCGCGTCAAGGTGGTCAAGAACAAGGTTTCGCCACCGTTCCGTCAAGCCGAATTCGACATCATGTACGGGCAGGGAATCAGCCGTGAGGGTTCGCTCATCGATCTCTCGGTCGACCTCGCCATTGTGAAGAAGTCGGGTGCCTGGTTCACCTACGAAGGCGAACAGCTCGGACAAGGCCGTGAGAATGCAAAGAATTACCTCAAAACGAATCCCGAGGTGATGATGGAAATCAACGACAAGGTGCTCATTGCTTCAGGCCTCAAAGAGCCTGAGGGCGGAGCAGCTGAAGAGGAGTTCTCCGAAGTCGACGAAGAACCGATCAAGCTCGACTAACCGGAGTCAGCTGATCTTGAACGTTGAGCCACCTGGCTGAAACACCATCAGGTAGAGCGCAACGATCAGCAAAATGTGCGTGACGCCGATACCGGCGGCGAGTTTGCCCTTCGCGGCGCTGCTGGTATCGGTTAGCGACGGCCGAATCAGGAACCAGCTCACCGCCATAGTTGCCAGCCACACCAAAATCGATGTGGTCATCCATGCTGTATTCGCCATGTCGTATTCGCCGACACCAGCGAGACCCATCCCGAGTACCCACACCAGTGTGAGTGCTGGAAGCACGAGCTTGGTGTGCATCGAGGCAATTG
This sequence comes from Ilumatobacteraceae bacterium, assembly GCA_019090765.1. Classification (GTDB taxonomy): domain Bacteria; phylum Actinomycetota; class Acidimicrobiia; order Acidimicrobiales; family Ilumatobacteraceae; genus Sva-07. Next base: position 8,691 of record JAHRVJ010000049.1, on the reverse strand, counting down.
CTTCTGTTTCGCCAGAGCGTTGAAGGCGCGGGTAGAGAAACAGTGGCCCGAAGGCGACAATCGCGGCCAGCACGTGGAGCAGGCCGAGGAATTGGTAGGTATTTGAGATGGGAAGAATGGCAAACACCTGCGGGACGATATCGGGCGCAGGCCGAGCCAGTATCCTCAGGCCCCATGTCTCGTAGCTACATCGTGCGTACCTTCGGGTGTCAGATGAACGAGCACGACTCAGAACGGATAGCTGGCCTGCTGGAAGATGATGGGCTCACCCCTGCCGAATCAGAGTCCGCGGCCGACGTAATTGTGCTCAATACTTGCTGTATCCGAGAGAGCGCAGACAGCAAGCTGTACGGCAATCTGGGGCATTTGAAGACATGGAAGGCCAAGCGTGACGGTCGTCAGGTTGTTGTTTCGGGCTGTTTGGCTCAGAAGGACCGAGACTTGATCGCTGAGCGGGCGGGTCACGTCGACGTGGTCATGGGCACACATAACGTGCACCGGGCAGCGGAGTTGTTGCGCGATTCCACTGATTCCGAGGGCCCGCTCGTCGAATTTTTGGAAGCCGCAGTCATCGACGACCACGCCATGTTCCCGTCGGCACTTCCGGCCCGCAGAGTTACGTCATATAACGCGTGGGTAACCATCCAAATTGGCTGCGACAACAGCTGTGCATTCTGCATTGTCCCCGCCGTTAGGGGTCGCGAAATCAGTCGGCCATTCAGTGAGATCCTCGACGAGGTTGCTCGGCTGGCCGAGCAAGGCGTCACCGAAGTGACCTTGCTTGGGCAGAACGTCAACAGCTACGGGCGTGACATCCAAGTTATGGCTCGCCAAGGTGGCGACAACTCAGCCAGACTGCGTCCTCTATTTGCCGACCTGCTGCGCGAGGTCGGTGCGATCGAGGGGATTCGCCGCGTGCGATTCACAAGCCCACACCCGAAAGACATGCGTCCCGAAACGTTCGCGGCAATGGCCGACACGCCAGCGATCTGTGAGCACCTGCATTATCCACTGCAGGCCGGCAGCGATCGGGTGTTGGCCTTGATGCATCGTGGCTATACCGGTGAGCGTTACCTTCAACGGCTTACCGAAGCTCGGCAAGCCGTTCCTGACCTGGCAGTGTCGACCGACATCATCGTCGGATTCCCTGGCGAGACCGAAGCTGACTTCGAAGGGACCTTAGAGGTCGCTGCTGAGGCCGAATACGACTACGCCTACACCTTTATGTTCTCGCCGCGTCCCGGCACCGAAGCCGCGGCAATGGAAGGCGACTTCATCTCCCCTGAGGTGGTTGCTGATCGTTTCGAACGTCTTCGCCAGGTCGTCGAACCCGACGCGCTTCGCAAACACGAAGCTCGTGTCGGTCGTCTCGAGGAGGTGCTGATCGAAGGGCCGAGCAAGAGAGATCCCGGCGTGATCAGTGGCCGAACGCGGCAGAACAAGCTGGTCCACTTCGAGGCTCCCCGACCGCTTCGAACCGGAAGTTACGCAGTTGTTCGTGTTACCCGCGCCGCGCCGCACTTCCTCACCGGGGAGTTCCATGAGTTCATCTGCGAACCGGCACATAAGGTCCGGATTCCCGTTGCGGCCCACTGAGGTAGCGGTAGCTGGCACTAGGTTCTCAGGCAGATGAGCGAACACACAGAGGACCCCCAACTGGCGGAGTTCCGCGCCAGTATCGACAATATCGATGCGGCGCTGGTGCACCTGCTGGCTGAACGCTTCAAAATCACCAAGGCCGTTGGCCGTTATAAGGCAAATTCTGACCTTCCACCGTCTGATCCGGGCCGGGAGGAGCAGCAAATCTCCCGATTGCGTGATCTTGCCGACGATTCTGGGTTAGACCCCGCATTTACCGAGAAGTTCATTCGGTTCGTAGTTGCAGAGGTGATCCAGCACCACCAGCGCATCGCCGAGGGCGACAGCTTCTGACTGCCGATGCGGTGCAGCCAATGCGGGTAGCGCTTGTGGGATCAACGGGGTCAGGCAAGTCGTCGGTGGCGATGGCCGCGGCACGAGAGTTGGGCGATGTCGAAGTCGTCTCGATTGACAGCATGCAGGTGTATCGACACATGAACATCGGTACTGCGAAGGCCTCCGACGAGGAACGTGCCGAAGTTGACCACCACCTACTCGACATCGTCGACCCTTGCGACGAATTCACCGTGGCGGAATTTCGTGACCGCTACGCCAGTGCAATCGGCGAGATCGCCGAACGCGGCCATCAGGCCTTGTTGGTGGGAGGTACGGGGCTGTATCACCGAGTGGTGATCGATGACTTTGACCTGCCGGGGGAGTGGCCCAACATCCGGGATGAACTGGAGAAAGAACCCGACACGGCAACCCTTTACGATCGTCTACTGACTCTCGATCCGAAGGCTGCGGACAAGATGGACCCGGGCAACCGCCGTCGAGTGATTCGCGCTCTCGAAGTGACGATCGGCAGTGGCCACCCCTTCAGCACCTTCGGGCCGGGGGTGGACTTCTATCCGGAGTCCGAGGTGGTTCAACTTGGTTTGCGGTGGCCGCGTCCGGTGCTCGCAGCACGCATCGAGGAACGGGTTCATCAGATGATCGATTCCGGTCTGATTGCCGAGGTCGGGGCACTTGCAGAGGGAGGTCTCTCACGAACCGCGGCGCAGGCAATCGGCTACAAGGAAACCCTTGAGCATCTCAACGGTGATTTGGGTCAAGATGAGGCCATCGAAAAGATCATTACCCGTACCCGCCAGTTTGCCGTGCGTCAGGAACGATGGTTCCGTCGTGATCCACGCGTACGCTGGATTGACATTGAAGATGACCCAGTTGCTGAGGCAGCACCGGTTGTCGTTAACACTTTCAACGCTCTCCCATGACTCAGCTGACGCTCACCAAGCACCATGGCTTAGGCAACGATTTCCTCGTCGCGCTTGACGTCGACTCAGATGACTTGCCGACACTTGCGCGTCAGCTTTGTGATCGTCGCCGAGGCATCGGTGCTGACGGCCTGCTCGTGGCTGAATCCCTTGCTGGGTACGCCGCAAGAATGACGCTCTACAACGCCGACGGCTCCCGTGCCGAGATGAGCGGTAACGGCATTCGTTGTTTCGCCCAAGCTATTGCTGTTCGCCGTGGCGACTTCAGTGACCAGTTGATCCTCACCGACGCCGGTGATCGTCTGGTTTCCCTAGCCCCAACCGACGACCCTGCAACGATCACCGCAACGGTCGAGATGGGCGAAGTCTCCGTGCTTGACCCGCCTTCGAACTGGGACAGCCTCGGATGCAATCCGGACCGTCCGGTGGCTCACCTGAGCCTCGGCAATCCGCACAGCGTTGTGGGCGTTGACGAAGTGTCGGCAGTCGACCTGCAAACGCTCGGTGAGCAGGTACCCCAGATCAACCTTGAGATTGTCGAACCCGGTCCGGGCCCCTACGACATCACTCTTCGAGTCCATGAGCGAGGCGCCGGGATCACCGAAGCCTGCGGCACGGGGGCCTGCGCCGCGGCGTACGCCGCGATGTCTTGGGGTCTCGTATCTGACAACGCCCACGATGGAATTCAAGTTCATATGGATGGTGGGACCGCGACTGTCATGTTCGCGTCCGACTCACCAACCCGTGCGGTGCTGACGGGTCCGGCAACGATCATTGCCACGATTGAGGTCGCCCTGTCAGAGCTGGCTAGCGCAACGAACGGCGTCCAGTGAGTACCCCCTACAACGAAGCGCTTGCCGGGACGCTGATCGACCGCTCGATTCGAGAGAAGATCGTGTTGGTTGCAGTTGCCCGCCCAGGAGATACCGATGCTGAGGTCGAGGCCAGCCTCGACGAGCTGTCGTTGCTTGTCGATACCGCTGGCGCCGATGAAGTAGCGCGGATGGTGCAGCGGCGCGACGCCCCCGATCACACCACGTACATTGGTAAGGGCAAGGCCGAGGAACTGAAACAGCTGTGTCTTGCCGTTGACGCCGACACGGTGGTGTTCGACAACGAGTTGGCCCCGGCGCAGCAATTCAACCTGGAGAAACTCCTCGGCCGAACCGCGATCGACCGCACCGCGGTGATTCTCGACATCTTCGGGCAGAACGCTCACACGCAGGAGGGCAAGGCCCAGGTCGAGCTCGCCCTGCTCCGCTACCGGCTGCCGCGCCTCCGCCGCGGAGCCGACGCCAAGCTCTCTCAACAACGTGGCGGGGTGGGAGCCCGATTCGGTGGCGGCGAAACCAAAATTGAGGTCGATCGTCGACGCATCATGCGGCGGATCAACAAGCTTGAACGCGACCTTGCTGCGTTGGCGGAGACCCGCGCTCTCCAACGCCAGGGGCGCAGTCGCAGTGGTTTGGCTTCGGTCGCGATCGTGGGCTACACAAACGCGGGAAAGTCAACTCTGCTCAATTGCCTGACCGAGTCGGGTGTGCTTGTGGAAGACCGTTTGTTTGCCACGCTCGACCCGACCACACGACGGCTCGCGCTACCCGGTGGCGAGCCGGTGCTGCTGTCGGACACGGTTGGTTTCATCAAGCGCCTTCCGCACGGTCTGGTCGAGTCATTCAAGGGAACGCTCGAGGTAGCTGCGTTGGCGGACTACCTGGTCCATGTCGTCGACGCGAGTTCGCCCGACCCTGACGGCCAGATCGAAGCGGTGCGCACCGTGCTGGGCGACATCGAAGCCGCTGCGGTCCCAGAACTGTTGGTTTTCAATAAGGCCGATGTCGACGCCGAGGCGGCCGAGCGACTGGTGAGTTGCCACCCTGGATCAGTCGCGGTCAGCGGCGCGACCGGTGCCGGTGTCGACGTCTTATTGCGGACCATCGCCGACCGCTTGCGGGTGCTGACGGTGGTCTACGACCTTTTCATTCCCTACGACCGGGGAGACATTCTTGCCGCTGTCCATCGTGAGGGCGAAGTCGTCTCCATCGGTGATGGCGAAACTGCATGGACCGTGAGGGCTCGACTTTCCGACGCCTCTGCGGGCCGCCTGGAAGAGTTTGTCGTCGATGAGGGAGTCAATTTATGACCGTGGTTGAAACGGGCGGTTTCGTGCCCCCGCCATACCCGTATGACCGTCTCAATCGGCTGCGTCCGATCACCGACGCACACGAAGGTGGCACGGTCGATCTTTCGATCGGAACCCCTTTTGACCCGCCTCCGCAGTCTGTTCTTGATGCGTTGGCGACGAGTAACTCCGAACGTTGCTATCCACCGAGCATCGGCACCGCGGCATTTCGGGAGGCGGCTACGCGGTGGATGAGGCGCCGCTTCAATATCGATGTTCCAGCTGAGCAAATTGGTGCGTCAATCGGGACGAAGGAGTTCGTCGGAACGCTGCCCCATCTTCTGCAGCTCCGTGTCCCGTCGCGTGACACCGTGCTGTACCCCGCGATCTCATACCCGACATACGCCATGGGCGCCACGCTTGCCGGGTGTCGGGCAGTGCCAGTTGGTGTGCTGCCTGATGGGAAGATGGATCTCGACTCGATCGACACCGAGGATGCGGCGAGGGCCCTAGTGTTGTGGGTGAATAGCCCCAACAATCCCACGGGTGCGCTCGACGACCTCGACGCCGCGGCCGCCTGGGGTCGGGCAAATGGAGTGCCGGTGTTCTCTGATGAGTGCTACGTCGAATTCACGTGGTCGGGCAAGGGTCGGACGATTCTCGAAGGTGGGACCGAGGGCGTTGTCGCCGTCCATTCACTATCAAAACGATCGAATCTCGCAGGCGTACGTGCCGGCTTCTACGCTGGTGACGCCGAGCTTGTCGGGTATCTCCAAGAGGTTCGTAAGCACGTTGGAATGATGGTCCCGGGGCCAGCACAGGCAGCAGCGGCAGTGGCCCTAGACGATGATGCCCATGTTGATGTGCAGCGTGAGCGTTACCGCTCGCGGCTGGAGCTACTTGCTGGGGTGTTGTCGGAATGGTCTGGGCAGCGCGTGGAACTGCCCGCGGGCGCCTTTTACCTGTGGATTCCTACAGCCGATGGTTGGGAGTACACCGAGCGGATCGCTCGCGACGGTGGAGCGTTGGTGAGCCCGGGGGAGTTCTACGGTGAGGGTGGCACCAGATTTGTCCGCGTGGCGGTGGTTCAACCAGACGACCGGGTAGAACTTGTTGCAGATCGACTCGCATCGAGCGCGTGACCTCATCGCCAATCAGGGCAATTGCGTCAAGGTAGACCACACTTGTGGTTTTGAACGGAGCAACAATGGTTGAAGCAACTGGGAAGCGGCGAACGTGGCAGCTCGTCTTGGGTGTCGGGCTGGTGTTCGTTTGCGCCGTTGTGGCCGCCGTGTTGTGGTTTGCTGCCGACGACCTGCACAACGACAATGTCGCTGGGTTTGCCAGAGCTCCGCTTGATTGCGACACGACCCTCAATTTTGAGGGGACCGGGCGCTTCGTGTTGTACATCGAGACGATGGGCGAACTCGATGGCGTTGCCGGCGACTGCGAAGCCTCGTCACCTTACGCTGGCGCAGCTCCGTCGGGGCTGCAACTCGAACTACGTGATGGCCAAGGGGATCAGCTCGAACTACTGGATTTTGGCGGACTCTCTTACGACACCGGTGATTTTGCCGGAGAGTCGAATCAGACCGTGCTGATTGATGAGCCGGGAGATCACGTTCTCTCAGTTACCGCAGCTGACGGCACGGATTTCGTAGTCGCGGTTGGGCGTGACCCAGATGATGGCGTAACGCTGCTGCGCGTGGCGGCCATCCTGCTGATGATCGCAGGATTGCTTGCCGGTGGGCTGTTCCTGGTGCTTGGTAGTCGTCGCCGGCAAGTAGCGGCCGCCACTCCGGCGCCTTGGCAACCTACTGCTCCGCCTAACGCCAATTGGCCATCAGGCCCACCGGGGTTTCCGGTGCCGCCACCAACGACGGGGGCGACAGGCATCGCCGGTCAGCCCACCATGGGAGGTGGTCCGGCAGCCGATCCGCTCGCTGAAGGCACACCACAGCGCCTGCGGGGCCTCGTACTACCACCGGTGACCAACGACCCCGACCCCAGTCCGGATCCAGGTTCGTGGGGACCGCCGTCAGCGAATCAGTAGCGACGCATCACCGTGACGACCTTGCCGTAAATCTCGACTAGGTCCGCAGAGAAGGTCATTGGTTCCATTGTGGGATTAGCTGGGGTAAGAGTTACTTCAGAACCGGAGCGGGAGTACGACTTGATGGTCGCCTCGCCCTCGGGGATACCGGCAACGACGATGTCGTCATTGTTGGGGTGGTCGATCTGCGTGGCGACGACGAAATCGCCGTCAAGGATGCCGAGGTCGATCATCGATTCGCCACGGACCCGAAGCATGAAGAGCTCACCTTCACCGGCAAAGTCGACCGGGACCGGGAGTAGCTCTTCGACGTTCTCAGAGGCCAGAACATCGGTGCCGGCGGCAACATCGCCCACCAACGGCACGTGGCGGACGGGCCTCCGCTCCATCATGGCGCCGCTGTTGGTGTCGTAGCGCACCTCGATTGCCCGTGGTTTGGTGGGGTCGCGGCGCAGATAACCGAGGCGCTGCAGAGTGTTGAGATGCGTGTGCACGGTTGATGGAGAGGTCAGACCTACGGCATCGCCGATCTCGCGGACCGATGGTGGGTACCCGCGATCGCGAATCTCTTGCTCGATGAATTCGAGAATGCTGCGTTGACGCTTGCTGATCTTTGGGGCCATGGGAACAGTGTAGGTTGGGCTGTCCCGCAAGTCAAACAACTGTACTGCAAACAATTGTTCGGAAAAGTCCTCACGAAGGGTTGACATTTCGAATCGCTACTGGTTTACTTCGAACCGTTCGCTTCTCGAACAGCTGTTGTTGCTGAGCTTCGGAGAGGGAACGAGTTGGTTGGGCCGCTGAGGCTCAATCACCTCAAGTATTCGCCGATGCAATGCCGCTCCTGTTGGGGGAGTAATCGAGATGACGACCACTTTGCACACTGCCCACCTCACCTTGGTAGCGCCAATCGCTGCCGATTCGCAAGGTGCTGTCGACTCTGAGATGGTTCGCAGCTCTGCCCCGAACTACACGTATCGGCGAATCGGTGCGGCGGTCGTGGCGTCTGTTTTGCTCGTTCTCGCAGCGGCGGCTTCGGTCACCGCGGCTGAGGCGCTGATCGGTTTCGGGGGTCGTCCTGCCGCGGCCTCCGAAACCGCGTCGGACCCGGATTTCGACACAGTCCGCGCCGTTAGCCATGTTGCCCAGCCGGGCGACTCTCTCTGGTCAATTGCCGACCACTACCGGGGCGATGTCGATCGCACTACTTTCGTCAATGCGCTGATCGATCTCAATGGTGGCACCTTCATCCAGGCCGGTCAGGCAGTGCGTCTGCCATAGCAATTCCCAACCGATAGCCGCGTGGCGCGGCGGTATCATTACCTGGTGTATTGCCCGTCATGCCGCAGCGTGGAGACCAAGGTTGTTGATTCGCGAATTGCCGAAGAAGGCAATGCGATTCGGCGCCGTCGGCAATGTCTTGAGTGCGCACATCGCTTCACCACATTCGAACGCGTCGATCATGCACAGTTGACCGTGCAAAAGTCCGACGGGAGCAGCGAGCCGTTCGACCGGGCCAAGTTGATCGCCGGTCTTACCGCGGCAACCAAAGGACGTTCGGTGACCGACGATGAGTTGCAGGCGATTGCAGTGCGGGTCGAAGACTCAGTTCGGCTGAGCGGGTCGTCGGTGACGAGCGCCAACATCGGTGTGGCCGTGCT
>JAHRVJ010000048.1 GCA_019090765.1 Ilumatobacteraceae bacterium | reverse complement strand
GTGGCGTTGGCCAAGGGCCGCGAGCAGGCTGCTGTCCGCGCCGCGGCTGAAGCCATCGCCGACGAGCTGGAGACGATGGTCCAGCCTTTCGCAGAGAGCGTTTTTTCCGACCATCGTGAGGCGGGCCGCCCGGTGGTATTGGCCACCACAACCCCTTATGACATGATCAAACCGCTGGCCGATCGCCTCGGGCTCGACGACGTTATCGCTACACGGTACGCAGTTGGCGCTGACGGCACCTACGACGGCACCCTTGATGGGCCGTTCGTTTGGTCGGCTGGCAAGCTGTCGGCGGTTGAGGATTGGGCCGCTACCAACAACATCGAGCTCGAGCAGAGCTTCGCCTATTCCGACAGCGTCTATGACGCCCCCCTGTTGGCGGCCGTGGGAAATCCAGTCGTGGTCAACCCCGACCCGCGAATGGTGGTGCTGGCCGCAATTAGGCGGTGGCCGACCCTTAATCTTGATGTCGCCCCGGGTGTGGCGAAGGTTCCGGTGGTGGGTCTTGAGCTACAACAGCTCGTGTTGCAGCTTGCTCGCCCGGCTCTCTACCCCTACGCCAAATTCGACATCTCGGGGATCGAGAAGATCCCTACCGAAGGACCCGCAATAATCTGCGCCAACCATCGCAGCTACTTCGACATGCTTTTGCTTACGATGGTCGTCGCTCAAACGGGTCGGACAGCGCGATTCCTGGGCAAGCAGGAGATGTTCGAAGTGCCTCTGGTCGGCCCGCTGTTGGCGGCTGTAGGGGGTATTAGAGTTGCCCGAGGGTCCTCCTCAGACGAGCCGCTCCTGGCCGCAGCAGAGTCTCTGGACGGTGGCGAGATCGTGGTGATCATGCCGCAGGGAACGATCCCTCGCGGCCCAGCGTTCTTCCAGCAGCCCAAAGGTCGCCACGGTGCTGCACGCCTAGCGCAGATGACTGGGGCGCCGATCGTTCCGCTTGGGTTGTGGGGAACCGAGAAGGTCTGGCCACGGTCGAGCCGCCTTCCCAACATGCTCAACGTGAACAACCCGCCTACGGTGAGTGTTCGTATTGGTGATCAAGTTGAGCAGAAGGGACGCTCTATCGATGCCGACACGAAGCGAATCATGAAGGCGATTGTCGAGCTTCTTCCCAATGCCGCTCGGCGCCGGCATACGCCAACAGCCGAAGAATTGGCCCTCACGTACCCGCCAGGGTATGAAGCCACCCCTGTCGGCGGGCCAGCCTCGGACTATCCCGCCCCTCACTGAAAGATCCTTGATGAACAATCTCCCCCAACCATCCGATCTGCTTCCGCACCGGGCCCCGTTTCTCTTCGTTGATCAGCTGACTGAGATTGTCCCAGGTGTCTCAGCATCCGGGACTTGGAAGCTCACAGGGGATGAGTTTTTCTTTGCCGGACACTTCCCAGGGCGACCGACGCTTCCTGGCGTGCTGATGTGTGAGGCGATCGCTCAGGTGGGTGCCGCTGCAGTGTTAGCCGATGAGCGATTCGCGGGGAAGCTGCCGCTGTTCGGCGGCCTTGACAAGGCGCGGTTTCGGCGCCAAGTGGTTCCGGGTGATGAGTTAACCCTCGAAGTCGAGTTGGGGCGAATGTCGGCACGGGCCGGCAAGGGCTCGGGCAAGGCTCTCCTCGATGGCGAGGTTGCCTGCCAGTGCGAACTGCTCTTCGTTCTTGTCGACGCCTAGCCCGCTCGCCCGTCGGTCCTCGATAGCAGGAAGGCGGGTCAGGAGGCTGGGGAGATGATGACGCTGCCGTTGTGGCCACCGAACCCGAAGTTGTTCGAGATCACTGGCCCTGGCGTCCATTCGCGTGCTTCACCGGTGACGAGGTCAATGCTCATGTCATCGCTAAGGGTTTGCGTATTGGCTGTTGGCGGGATGAGGCCGTGTTTGATTGATAGTAGTGAGGCCGCGGCCTCCAATGCCCCAGCAGCGCCGAGGGCATGACCCGTTACACCTTTTGTGGAAACCACCGGAACCCCGCGTTCGCCGAACACCGCTGAGACGGCGCTGGCTTCGGCGGCGTCATTGAGCGGCGTCGATGTTCCATGAGCATTCACCTGCTTGATCGCATCTGCTTCGATACCTGCCTCAGCGAGGGCGAGTCGCATGCAGGCAATCGCGCCGACGCCGCCAGGGGACGGAGCGGTGATGTGGTGAGCGTCAGCATTACTCGCGCTACCGAGAATTTCACCGATGATCGGCGCGCCACGGTCTACGGCATGCGTCCATTCTTCAAGGATCAGTACCGCGGCACCCTCACCCATGACAAAACCGTCACGTTCGGTATCGAAGGGGCGGCTGATACCAGCGTTGGTGAGCGCGGTCATGTTGCCGAAGCCCGCGAGCGCGGTTCGAGTGGATGACGACTCGCTGCCGCCCGTAGCCACAGCATCAATGAGCCCCCACCTGATCAACCGGGCCGCGTAGCCAATGGCGTGGGTGCTAGCCGCACACGCCGTGGAGATCGTCTCGTTTGGCCCTTGGAGGCCGTAGCGCATCGAGATCGATGCACCAGAAGCGTTAACCATCATCATCGGCACAAGAAACGGGGAAACGCGGCGTTCACCCTTTTCGGCGCAGATATTGATCTGTTCCTCCAGGGTGTGTAGCCCGCCGACCCCGCTGGCAAAGATGGTGCCGAACCGGGGTGACTCGACCCCTATTGCGTCGAGTCCACCAGCGCTGGCGAACGCTTCTTCAGCGGCACCGAGTGCGAACTGTTGAACGCGATCGGCGCGGCGAGCATCTTTGCTGCTCGCAAAGTATGGCGACGGGTCCCAGTCGACGATGTCGTTGACGCGGCCGTCGGTGAAGCCGGGACCGAGAAGACCTGTCCAGAATTCGGTGGTGCCGATACCAGCGGGCGCAACGACGCCGAGTCCGGTAACGGCGACCCTACGGCCGCCGTTCGTCACAGCTTGGCAGTGACGAGTGCGAAGGCCTGCTTGACGGTTTCGACACCCTCAAGGTCCTCTTCGGGAACTTCGATGTCGAATTCTTCCTCGAGTGCCATGACCAGCTCAACTAGGTCGAGGCTGTCAGCGTCGAGGTCGTCGCCGAAGTTGGCCTCTAGCGTTACAGCACTTTCCTCGACGGAAAGTACCTCAACGGCACACTTCTGGAAACGGGCGAACAGTTCTTGATCCACGGTTTTCTCCTTGTAGGCGGGGTTTAGAGTTTAGGGGATTTGTGGTGACGCAACAGTGATCTAGCTGCTGAAGTTGGCAGATTTAGTGTCCCATGCCGAGGCCGCCGTCGACAGGAATGACTGCCCCGGTGACGTACGCGGCGTCGTTCGAGGCGAGGAACTCAACTACGCCTGCAATCTCGGATGGTTCTGCCATTCGACCTAGCGGAACAGCCGCTGTGAGCTGAGCCAGTCGCTCCTCGCCGAGAGCAGCCGTCATGTCGGTTGCGACGGGGCCTGGGGCGACAACGTTGACGGTGATCGAGCGCGATCCAAGCTCGCGGGCCAGCGACCGGGCCAACCCGACGAGGCCAGCTTTCGAGGCGGCGTAGTTTGCTTGGCCCGCTGATCCGAGGAGAGCGACAACGGAAGACATCAGCACAATTCGCCCGCGGCGCGCCTTGAGCATTCCTTTGGCCGCCCGCTTGCAAACCCGATAGGCGGCAGTGAGGTTGGCGTCGATCACGGATGTGAAGTCATCTTCGCCCATGCGAAGTAGTAGCCGGTCGCTGGTCATTCCGGCATTTGAGACGAGCACCTCGACGGTTCCGCCGAAGTGCTCTTCGACGGCGTCGAAAGCCGCGTCGACTTCGGCGGTAGAGGTGACATCGCACTTGACTCCAAATAGACCCTCGGGCGGCGGCGACGAATTGTAGGTGACCGCGACACGGTCACCGCCCTCCGCTAGCCGGCGGGCGCACGCCAAACCGATACCCCGAGATCCGCCCGTCACCAGAACGACCCGGCCACCGTTGCCGGTCATCCGACGTGCTCCTTGGCGCCTTGCGACCAGCGGACGACGGCACTGGCAGCAGACATTCCGGCGCCGAATCCGACGAACAACACGAGGTCGCCATCGGTCGCCCGCCCATTGTCGAGGGCATCGGCCAACGCAATCGGAATTGACGCCGCAGAGGTGTTACCGGTTCGGTCGAGCACGGTCGACACTCTGTCCATCCCGATATCAAGGCGTGAACAAGCTGACGAGATGATGCGGATGTTGGCTTGGTGCGGCACAACGAGCGAAATCTGGTCGGCAGTAACCCCGGCATGCTTCATCGACTTTGTTGCAGAGTCAACCATGATGCGTACGGCCCGGCGGAACACCTCTTTGCCCTCCATCTGGAGGTTGCCACCGAGCTCGGCGAAGAGCGCCCCCTCGGCGCTGCCGTCACAATCAAGATCCCAACCAAGCATCTGGCCGGGCCCATCGACCGCTTCGAGCACTGTGGCCCCAGAGCCATCGGCAAACAGAATCGCTGTTCCGCGATCGGTCCAATCGGTGATGCGGGCAAGGGTGTCAGTGCCGATCAGCAGGATTTTCTCGTAGCCCATGCTGATTAGGCCGTGGGCTGTTATTAGGCCATAAACCCATCCGGAACAGGCTGCATTGATGTCGAATGCCCCGCAGCTCAGACCGAGCTCGTTTTGAACGGTTGCCGCAGTTGCTGGGACGCAGCGGTCGGGGGTAGTGGTGGCGAGCACCAGCGCATCGATCTCAAGCGGATCGAGGCCGGCCATCGCGAGTGCCTCACGACCTGACTCGACCGAAAGCTCGCTGGTCGTTCCGCCAACATGACGCTCGCGGATACCTGTGCGCTCGACGATCCATTCGTCGTCCGTGTCGATCATCTGTTCAAGGTCGTGGTTGGTTAGGACCCGCTCGGGTAGAGCGGTTCCCCAACCGGTGATCACTGCGCCTCGGGCTCCACTTGGTACTGCTGGCATGTGTCCTTTCGTCGACTCGCGCTCAGCGTCAGTCGGTTCGCAGCCATGCGATTGGTTGGCGGGAGTTGACACGCTCGGTGTCGACGGCGATATAGCTTTGGAGAATACCCGCGAAGGGGGACCGGACTTCGAGTTCGGCGACGTGTCCGAGCACTGTGCCGACCTCGATCTCAGAGCCTTCAGCGAGGCCGTCGACCGGTGTGAAGATCCCGGTACCGGGGCTAACCACGAGCCGCTCGATCGCGAACAGGTGCTCCCCTTCGAGTTGTGGCAAACCCGATGGAGTCCCTGCACCAACCCATTCGATCAGCTTGTCGAGATCTTCAGGAGTGGAGATTGAGATTGTTCTTCCGGCCCGTACCGTTCGTTTGGCCATGCCGGTCAGGACGGCTCCGGGGCCAAGTTCCGCGAAGTCGGTGACTCCGGCGTCAGCGAGTGCGAGGAGGCAGTGCTTCCAGCGGACGGGGCTGGAAAGTTGCGCAGACAGCAGGCTCGACCATTCGCTGCCACGATCGTGAGGGAGCGCGTCGACGTTGGCGACGACTGGAACCTCGGTGTCGCGCGGAGCAGCATCGTTGATGGCGGCGCGCAAACGATCGCGGGCCGCAGCCATGAACGGAGTATGGAAAGCGCCCGACACTTGGAGGGGCATCACCTTCTTCGCTCCGAGGTCTTTGGCGTGGGTGGCGGCCGAGTCAACTCCGGCGGGCGAACCGGCGATCACTACCTGGCCCGGGGCATTGAAGTTGGCGACCCAAACATCGGAGTCAGCGCGGCGGCAGGCGACCTCGACTTGGTCGTCGTCAAGGCCCAGCACCGCCGCCATGCTGCCAGGCTGAGCCAATCCGGCATCGTGCATTGCGGCGCTGCGGGCGCCGACGAGCTGCACGCCGTCGTCATAGCCGAGTGCGCCGGTGGCGGTGAGTGCGGTGTACTCGCCCAAGCTGTGCCCTGCGCAATAGCTGGGCACGATGCCTAAACGTTCGACTGCATCGAGCACCATGAGGCTCGACACATAGGTGGTGAGCTGGGCGTTTCGCGTGTCGCGGAGCTCGTCGGCGTCGGCGTCGCAGAGCAGGGCCGCAACGTCGCGGCCGCTAATTTCGCTCGCTTCGGCGACCAGTTCCCAACTCTCGTGGTCGCGCCATGGAAGGCCCATGCCTGGTCGTTGCGACCCCTGGCCTGGAAAGGTGAAAGCGAGCATTGTCGGCAGGCTAGACGCCACGAGCCTGACCTCCGCAGCTACCGCGCGGTAATGCTGGCGCGGCGCTAGCCTCAGAGATCCACCAGCCCCGGTAGCCCAATTGGCAGAGGCAACGGCCTCAAAATCCGTCGAGTGTCGGTTCGAGTCCGACTCGGGGCACCACACCCGCACCTGTATTCGTGATGCTCACTCACGATGCCAGTGCGAAATGCTGCCATGCTTGCGTGATGCATTCAGTCATCGCTCGAAAGACATGGCGCACTCTCGAGCCGTATCACGGTGCGATCTACCTCGTCCCCGAAGCAGCCGAGGAGTATTTGACTGAAGGCATCGCTGACTCGATGACCGGCTACTTCGCTTCCCGTTCGGCTGCGATGGGAGCAGTTCCCGCTTCGGTGGTGATCGCAACTTTCTTCAATTTCGATCCGGACCTGGTGCGGCGGAGCATGGACGGTGTCTGGGAAAGAGTGACACCTCGAGCGATGATCGATGCGCGGTTGCGCGCCGCTGATCGAATGATCCGCCGAATTGCGCCCGAGTTCATCGAGAGTCCCGATGTCATCGAGGCCGCCGACCTTGCTCGCGCGGCCGCTCATGCCGCCTGCTTGCGTACCGAAGGTCGGCCGCTGTTCGCCGGTCACGCTGCGCTGCCCTGGCCCGAGGAACCCCACCTGGTTCTGTGGCATGCCCAGGCTCTGCTCCGCGAATTTCGCGGCGACGGTCACATAGCGGCTCTCACCGTTGAGGGGCTCTCTGGTTGTGAGTCTCTCGTAAGCCATGCTGCCGCTGGAGACGTGACGGCCTCCTTGCTTCGAGCAACACGGCAGCGCACGGGCGACGACTGGTTGGCGGCCGAGGAACGGCTCCGCTCGATTGGATGGCTCGACCCCGACTACGGCCTCACCGAACTCGGCGCCGCACGACGAGAGTGGATCGAACAGCGAACTGATGAACTGGCGACAGCCCCGTATGACGCAATTGGCATCGAGGGGTGCTCGCGGCTGCGCGCCCTGGTACGGCCGATCAGCAAAGCAATGATGGTGACGCTGCCGTAGTTGGCCAGGCAGCCTCGCGGAACCAGCTAACTTCTCGTGGCATGACCAACGGGGAGGCACCCGCTGACACAGGCGATGAGGTCAGTCGTGAAACCTGGTTTGCTATCGGAGCCATGTTGATGGCGGTATTCGCTGTCGCGAACGACTTCACGGCGATGAACGTGGTCCTCCCAACAATCGAATCCGACATGAACACCGATCTCGCGACCGTTCAGTGGGTCGTGAACGGCTACGCGCTGATGTTCGGGGTGCTCATAGTTCCAGGAGGTCGGCTGGCAGACCTGTACGGGCGCAAGGAGATGCTGGCTGTCGGGGCATTGATATTCGCCAGTTTCTCACTGCTCGGGGGGTTGGCACCGAACATTTTCCTTCTGATTCTTGCCCGCATCCTGATGGGCATCGGCGCCGCGATGATGTGGCCTGCGATCCTCGGCTTGATCTACTCGATACTCCCCGAGAGCAAGGCGGGGTTGGCCGGGGGCTTGGTGATCGGTGTAGCCGGTATCGGCAACGCGACTGGGCCTGTCATCGCTGGGGCGCTCGCCGAAGAGAGTTGGAGGTACATCTTCTTCCTCAATGTTCCAATAGCTATTGGTGCGGTAGCGGCGACCTGGATTCTTGTGCCCAGCGACAAGGAACGTCAGGAATCCAAACTCGATCTTCCGGGTTCGGCGCTGTTGACCATCAGTTTGTTGGCACTCTTGAGCGCCCTGACGGTTGCCCCAAATTACGGATACACGAGCGCGTTGGTTCTGGGCGCATTTGCCGTTGGCGTTGTCGCGATGGTGCTGTTCGTGCTGCGGGAGCGGGCCGTCGGTGAGGACGGTTTGATTCCCCGCAGCCTCATCGGTAATGCGTCGCTCAGGTGGGCCTGTTTTGCAATTCTCTCGATGTCGACGATCTTCTTTGCAGCGCTGTTCTATCTCCCGCAGTACTTTCAGAAGATCCTCGATGAGGGAACGCTCGCTGCCGGAATCATGCTGCTCCCTTTTGTGGCTACGTTCGCGATGGGTTCATTTGCCGAGACGTGGCTGGTTAATCGCGTGGGGATGAAGGCCGTGATCACTGTAGGAGCGGTGTTCATGTTCGCGGGAGCGATGCTGCTTGCACTGATGGTGGATCAGACGAGTACCTACGCCAGCTTGCTCCCCGGAATGATCGCGCTCGGACTCGGCGTTGGATTCTTCTACTCGACAATCACGACTGCTGCGCTCACGTCGGTTGATCCATCACGATCCAGCTTGGCCGGCGGCCTGCTCTACATGTTTCAGATTGCTGGCGGCTCCATAGGTCTGGCGATCACAACCACCATCTTCCTGGCAACGTCGTCAAGTGAGGTCGACCGTGCGTCACAAGAGTTGGGCCTGTCGCTGTCATCGAGCGAGCTTCTCGATGCCCAGGGTGTGTTGGTCGGAACTGAAACGAGCCAACAGCTGACTGCCGGTGATCCCAGCCAGGCGACCCAGTTGATCGAGATCGTCGCTGATGCTTTTGTCACCGGGATGCGTTGGGCGTTCTCGTTCGGAGTCCTCATGTCGCTGATCGGCATGGCGATCACTGTGGCTTTCGTGGCCGGGCCCATTTCCAGGTTCGGGCGGGACATTCCGGACCGCAACGAAGATTCCGATGCTGAGTCTGCTTCGAATGGTCAGTCAGAGCAGATGCTCGATCGTCCTGTTGATCACAGCCATCCGCACAGGCACCGTCACGCTCCCAGCTGAAAGTGAACCGCGACCAGAGCGGGCTGGCAACTACGATTTCGAGAGTATGGGTTCGTGGCTGGTTGAACGACGATTGAAGCAGGTGTCGGCGCGAATAAGGTCGCTTCGCGATGAGTTGTCGGTGATCGATGAGCAGCTCGATCACCTCGGTGATGATGCTGATGACCAGGAGATTCGCTCTCTGGTATCGGAAACAGCGGGGGCGTCTTTCGAAGCTCGCG
>JAHRVJ010000047.1 GCA_019090765.1 Ilumatobacteraceae bacterium | reverse complement strand
CGGGATTGTTGATCGCTCCGGATTCCTTCGCCGCTTCACTCAGCATGTCGAAGGTGGGCTGATTGATCTTGGCTGATCCTGCCGCCCCGATCGCCACTCGCTCGTACATCAGCATTGCGGTGGCAAGCTTCCAGCCCTCATTGAGCTCACCGATTTGCCAGTCCTTCGGGATCCGCAGGTCGGAGAAGAAGACCTCGTTGAAGTGGTTTCCGCCGTCGATCTGATGGATTGGTCGAATGTCGACGTTCGGGTCCTTCATGTCAACGATGAACATCGAGATGCCGGCGTGCTTGACCAGATCCGGGTCGGTGCGGGCGATCAGGACTCCGTAGTCGGATCGGTGAGCGAGCGTCGTCCATACCTTCTGCCCATTGATGATCCATTCGTCGCCATCGAGTTCGGCTTTGGTTTGCAGACTCGCAACATCAGACCCAGCTCCGGGTTCAGAGAACATCTGACACCACAGTGTCTTGCCGGAAATGTTGTCGGGCAGGAACCGTTTGCGCTGCTCGTCAGTTCCGTACTCCGCCAGCATGGGTTGGCACATGCCGTGGCTGATCATGAACTCCATATCCATGAACGCGTAGTTGCCCTTGACCTCGCGCCAGATCTTGTCGTGTTCGAGGGTGAGGCCAGCACCGCCAAAGTCCTTCGGGACGGCGATTCCCGCCAGGCCCGCTTCGGAAGCCGCCGTCAGAAATACTCGCTGCTGGTCGGGGTCGGGGATTCCGGAACGCATTCCGTGTTCCTCCATGAAATCAACGCACTTCTGGCGAAACTCGGCAGCTTCGGCATCAGTGAGTTCGGGTTGGGCTGCGGTGTCGGTCACGGTGGCTCCTTCGGTGGCGGAATCGGCGACGAATGCGTCTTGCAATACTGTATGGCCTCGTACAGTATGTGTCCTTATCGGGCGCGGGAGATTCGGGCCTCTGTCACTTATGAACTCTGCCACCTTCGCAACTCACGAGCTGGATTCACCGCCATGGTTGCGCGTCGAATCGACCCTCATGTCGACAGCCCGGCTGATTCGGGTTGCATACGACGCTCGGCTGGAAGCCCTCCAACTCAACCTCACCCAGGCAAGCCTCATTGCCTATGTCGCAGAGTTCGGTAGCACCACTCAGACGCGGCTTGCTGACCACCTCGGAATCGGTCGCGCGGCAATCGGGTCGGTCGTTACGCAGTTGCAGGAACGCGGCTTCGTCGAACGTCAGCCAGACGCTGCTGATCGTCGCGTGTGGCTCGTCGCAATAACCGGTTCGGGTGAGCAACTCACGACACAGATTCGTAAGGTGGACGAGACGTTGCGTGCCGAGCTGCGACGCGATATCAGTCGCGCCGAACGTCAGACGCTGGCGGCCGTGATGTCGAAAGTCGAACACAACGCTCGAGCTGCGATTACCGAACTCTGAGATCTCAACCCCCCAAGTACCACAGGAGAATAAAACATGACCGAAGCAGTGATCGTCGATGCAATTCGCACTCCGGGCGGAAAACGCAACGGCAATTTGAAAGATTGGCACCCGGTTTCATTGGCCGCGCACGTATTGAAGGCGCTCGAAGAGCGCAATAGTCTCGACCCTGCGATTGTTGATGATGTCGTGATGGGTTGCGTGATGCAGGTCGGTGAGCAGTCGTTGAACATCGGTCGTAATGCTGTTCTCTCTGCTGGCTGGCCCGAGTCAGTTCCGGCGACGACGGTCGACCGGCAGTGCGGCTCGAGTCAGCAGGCAATGCACTTCGGTGCTCAGGGTGTGATGGCCGGCGCCTACGACGTTGTCGTCGCTGCTGGGGTTGAAGGAATGACTCGAACTCCGATGGGTGCGTCGATCGTCAAGGATTTGGGTTTCCCCTTCTCGCAGGAGCAAAAGGATCGCTACTCCGACACCGGGCTCCCTCCCCAAGGGATCGGCGCGGAGATGATCGCGGCTGAGTACGGTCTGACTCGTACCGACCTTGACGCGCTCGGCGCCGAGAGTCAACAGCGTGCGGTGGTTGCTCGGGCGGAGGGTCGCTTCGAGAACGAAATCGTGCCGGTGCCCGTTGAGATTGATGGCGAAACCAAGCTGGTCGACTTCGACGAAGGCATCCGCGACGGCAGCACGGTCGAGACGCTCGCGAAGCTCAAGCCAGCCTTCAAAGAGGATGGTGTTGTGACTGCTGCCAACTCGTCGCAGATCTGCGACGGCGCCTCTGCGGTGCTGATCATGAGCAAAGAGAAGGCCGATGAGCTCGGGTTGAAAGCACGTGCGCGCTTCCACAGCTTCGCGGTCGCTGGTACTGATCCGGTGACGATGCTCAAGGGTCCGATTCCAGTAACCGCAAAGATCCTCGAAAAGTCGGGATTGTCCATCGATGACATTGACCTGTTCGAGGTCAATGAGGCATTTGCTTCGGTTGTTCTCGCGTGGCAGAAAGAAACCGGTGCCGACATGAGCAAGGTCAACGTCAACGGCGGTGCAATGGCACTCGGTCATCCCCTCGGTGGTTCAGGCACCAAGCTGATGGCAACGCTCCTCAACGAACTTGAGCGCACCGGTGGCCGTTACGGCATGCAGGTGATGTGTGAAGGCGGCGGGATGGCCAACGCCACCATCATCGAACGCCTCGACTGACTGCTCAGGTCGACGATGGGCGCGCACCGGGGTCAGGTGCCTCGGTGCGGGTCCGTTTGAGTTCGAAGAATGACTCGACATCCATCATGGTGATCAGCGAGTCCCACATCGCGAGACCCTTTTGCAGCTCGGGGGATCGGGTGATGACTGGTCCGAAGTAGCCGTTCTTCACTCCATCACTGTTGGTAGTGGCGATGAGTGGGGTCCCGACATCTTCTCCGGCGAGGGCAAGCACCTCGTCCATGCTGGCGCGGATCGTGGCGTCCCACGACTCGTCGTCGAATGCGGCGAGGTGATCGCTGGAGAGGCCCACCGCTTCTAGCGCTTCGGCGGGGTCGAAGATCCTTGTTTCGTCGTGGTGAATTCGGGTGCCGGTCTCCCAGTAGAACTTGAACGCACCCTCGTTGCCATCGGTCTTGCGGATCGATTCCATCATCCGTAGTAGGCCGTGGGTGAATACTGATACGTCGTAGTAGGGCGTGCCTGGCTCGGGGTTGTTCTTGAAGAACAGACTGATTGGTCGCCAGGTGAAATCAACATCACGGTGCGGTTGCACATCATCAACAACCCAGCGGGCGGTCACCCAACAAAATGGGCAGGCAGGATCGACCCAGAATTCGACGTTCACTTGATCACACGGCTTTCGCTAGTCGGAATCTGTACCAACACCAGCCCAATCCGATCATTCCCAGTTTTGTGTCAGCACATACGGGTGGCGCACCGGTATGTGCTGACACAAACCTCTGGGGTGGTGCCACGAGCGCTGCCGGGGGCACCTGAGTGGTTCGAGCGGCTGGTTTCGCGGGTGGCGCCGACTGGTGATTGATGGCAGGTTCGGCGCTAGTTGTGGCGTTTGCGGGCGCGGTGGTCGGCGGTGTGAGTGCGGCTGGCGCAGCGCGGGTCGGGGCAGAACCGGCGCGAGCCGTTGCGGGTCGAGTCGTAGAACAGGTCTTCGCAATCGGTTGCCGCGCAGACTCCGAACCGTTCGGTGCCGTGATCGCAGACCTCCTGAGCGAGGGCCATTAGAACGTCGGCCATCACCTGATCGTCGAATGAGGCTGAGGCTGGAGTCCAGTGGATATGGAGCGGGGCGTCGTCGTGGGTCGTCAGCGAAGGAACAATATTGAGCTGCGCAAGTTCGGAGTTGATCCAGTCGACGGTCGGGGCCGGATCGGCCCCTGGGAGCGATCGCAGCCGCGGCGTGAGCTCAGCTAGCCGCTGCTCGATCCGGTGGATGGAGGCCTCTGAGGTATTCGCAGCCCTACTGAACCCGTGATGGTGGAGCGACGATCGAGTGTTGACCTCTCCATCGGCCAGTGCATTCACGAAGTCGAGTGCCGCTTCGAGAGTTAGCCGGATCTCAGTGTCGTGAGCTGATGTGACGTACACAACTCAAGAATATCCGTCAGAAATGGTGTAAGCTCCTAAGTCTCTTTAAGACCTTACTCCGAACAAGCCAGCTGCAGCGCCGCTGAGCCCACACGAAAGCAATCCGACCATGAACCTTCTGCTGATAATCCTGGTGATCATTGCCAGCGTGATGGGCTCGTTGATGGCGTTCCCGCAAGCGCGCCGTATTGTGCGCACCCGTCGAATAGAGGGTGTGTCCGCGGTGTGGATCGGTGTCAGCATCGCCCTCAACTCGTGGTGGCTGGTCTACGGGATCTTTGCGTCGG
>JAHRVJ010000046.1 GCA_019090765.1 Ilumatobacteraceae bacterium | reverse complement strand
TCGAGCGGAATACCGTCCTTGGCGTAGACCAGCTGCGGGAACTGGTGCAAGTGCATTGGGTGAGCAGTGAGACCCTCGTTGTAGTAGTGAACGGCCACCCAGTCATTCGGAGCAAGCACCAGCGGCTCGGTAGCCGGGAAGCTCTTGCCATTCAGAGTTAGGCCGATCACGCCGGCATCGTTGAGCACCATCGGCATCTCAACGTCAGGCACCAAGTCATCGGGAATCTTCACGCCGCTGATGGTTTGGCCACGAGGAATCGGATTCTCACCGACCGTGAAAGCAGCAAACATTCCATTGAGAACCGAAATGTGGCTGTGCATGTGAGCGTGGTACATGCCGATCGCGGGGTCCTCGGCAACGAATTCGTAGGTGTATGTGTCGCCGGAGGCGATCACATCCTGAGTGAATGGCGATACGCCATCTTCTGAGTTCGGTGTGTGAATTCCGTGCCAGTGGATATCGGTGCCGAGAGGCGTCTCATTGGTGAGGACGATTCGCACCGTGTCACCGACGTTGACCTTGATCTGCGGACCCGGAACCTGGCCGTTATAGGTCCAAGCATCGACGAACTTGCCTGGGGAGACTTCCCACGGCGTGATCGCTGCGGTCAGCTCGAACTGCTTTGCGCCATCGACCATTTCAAAGTCAAGAATCGTGTTGCCAACACCTTCGGTCTCGGCGGGGAAGGCAAGCATCGAGTCAACCATCATCTGGTCGGCAGTAGCGCCATCCAGCACCTCCGGCTCTGAAGCCGCAGCGGCCTCACCGGAGCCTCCAGGTCCTGAGATTTCCAAGTTGGTAACCATTCCGGATTCGGCATGGCCAGCTACATCGCAGAAAAGCTCGTAGGTCCCCGGTTCCAGGGAACTGAGAACGAGGCTCGCAGATTCTCCCGAGTTGAGTAGCGGAGTCTTCTCTCCGGTTTCACGCACGACGACGTCATGCTGCACCGCTCCGTCATTAACCACGTTGAGGGTGACCTCTCCAGCACTTGCGGTGAGGTCCCCATCAATCGCAAACTCAGTTAGCGACACGTCAATCACCGAGGGGCCCACGGCGGCGGCGGCGCCAGCGCCTCCTGCGACGCTGTCGCCGTCGTCATCGTCTTGGATCAAACCGACGACGCCGATCACGGCAACTGCTGCGACCAGAACGATGAGGAGCCCTGCCATTCCGAAGAACAACAAACTCCCGATCGGTTTGCCCGAATCGTTAGGTTCAGACGCGTTGGGGGGCGTCGGGTTGTCAGTAACTGTCACGCTGGGACTCCAATTGAAAAAAAGACTCGCGAAGAGTCGAGGGGTAATGAGCAGTTTGCCTTCGTTCCGAGGCTACCAACAGGGCCATTAGACCCTCTCGGCGACTAGAACGGTGCCGAGCCTGCGCATCTACGCAGCTAGCTTCACCACAGCTCAAGGCAATGCGCGATGATAGAGCCATGACATGGACCCAGATCCTTGGCGGAATCGATTTCGGGGAGACTCCGCGCTGGCACGACGGGCGACTCTGGTTCAGCGACTTCTACCAGCAAACGATCTCCTCGGTTGGCGAGAACGGTCAGCGACGCATCGAGGTGAGTTATGACGGCCAACCCGCAGGGCTCGGCTGGCTCCCCGACGGTCGACTGCTGTTCGTATCAATGCTCGATCAGCGGATCATGCGTGTCGAAGGCGACGGCAGCATTGTCGAACATGCCGACCTGGCCGACATTGCTGGCGGACCATGCAACGACATGGTCGTTGGCAGCGCCGGAAATGCCTACGTCGGCAACTTCGGATCAGATGTGTTCAACGGTGCCGAACCCACCACGTCGACGCTCGCCATTGTTTGGGCAGACGGCGCAGTTACTGCGGCGACAGAAACCGAAGGGTTGCAGTTCCCTAACGGGGCGGTGATCACCGACGACCAATCGACGCTGATCATCGGCGAAACAATGGGTGGCCGATACACCGCATTCACGATCACTCCCGATCGTCGCCTGAGTAACCGTCGTGTTTGGGCCGAAGTCCCCGGCATGGCACCTGATGGTTGCACGATCGACGCAGAAGGCGCGATTTGGTTTGGCGATGCCGCTGGAAAGCAAGTGGTGAGGGTTGTGGAAGGCGGCGAGATCACCGATCGCCTGGAAACTCCCGACAGCACGTACGCCTGCATGCTCGGTGGTTCAGATGGCCGCACGCTGTACGCATTGTCGTGTCCACATGCTATGCCTGCCGATGCAGCGGGGGCAGGCGCAGGCACACTCTTGTCCACCAGGGTAGAGGTGCCTCGAGGCCCAAGTTCTCGCCCTTAGCCCGCTCCATCTAGCAATGCGGATCGTTGCTGCACGTTCGCGAATCTGAATCCCACGCCCGATTACTACCTGGTTTCGATTGGTAGACCCTTAGCGGTCGAGGTGCTGGAGGAGAGCATCGAGGGCGACGGTGTAGCTGGCGGCCCCAAACCCAGCCACAACGCCAAGGCATACGGCCGTGACTACCGAGGTGTGGCGGAACTCCTCGCGCGCATGGACGTTAGAGAGATGCGTTTCAACCACCGGTAGGTCGACCGTGGCGATCGCATCGCGTAGCGCAATGCTGTAATGGGTGTAGGCCCCCGGGTTGATAACTGCGCCGTCGGCCCACGAACTGGCGTCTTGCAGGGCATCAATGAGTGCGCCCTCACTGTTGGACTGCACGTCGCGCACAACGGCGTCACGGCTGGTGGCCAAGTTGCGCATGGCAGCCAAGATGTCGTCGAGCGTTTCGGAGCCGTAGAT
>JAHRVJ010000376.1 GCA_019090765.1 Ilumatobacteraceae bacterium | reverse complement strand
ACTTGATGAGTGATCACCGAGCCGGGTAACTCAGCAGGATCGACAGCCATCTCGATCCCACGGTTCATAGGGCCGGGATGCATCACGAGCGCGTGCGAGCCCAGCCGCTTCGCCCGCTCGGGGGTCAAGCCAAAACGCATCGTGTATTCACGGAGGCTGGGAATCAGCGCCTCGGTCGCGCGCTCTTTCTGCATTCGCAGCATGTACAAAACATCGACATCGGCAATCAGGTCATCGAGGGACTCTGTTGTCGGCTCAACAACTACCGGTGGAAGTAGCGGCTGCGGAGCCACCAGAGTTACGTCGGCTCCGAGTAGGCGAAAGATTGCGGAGGTACTGCGAGCCACACGGCTGTGTTTGACATCGCCGACAATCGCGACTCTAAGCCCCGAGAAGTCATCGTTACGCGAGAGCGCTGAACGCACTGTGTAGGCATCCAACAACGCCTGAGTGGGGTGAGCGTGCCAGCCATCGCCAGCGTTAATCACGCTGGCCTGTGTCCAGGTTCTGAGCATCCACGGGGCTCCGCTAGAGCCGTGCCGAATCACGAACGCATCGACACCCATCGCTGAGATCGTTTCAACGGTGTCACGCAGACTCTCGCCTTTGTTCAAACTTGACTGCGCGACCGAGAAGGTCATGGTGTCGGCAGAGAGACGTTTTGCAGCGGTCTCGAAACTGAGTCGAGTGCGAGTCGAGTCCTCAAAAAACAGATTGCAGACGGTCTTGCCCCGCAGTGCTGGCACCTTAGGATTTGGGCGACGATTGACCTCAGTCATGTGGTCGGCCAACTCAAGGATTCGCTGCACTCCAGCCAATCCAAGGTCGTCAATCGACAACAACGAGCTCGCCACGTTCACGAGATCACTACTCCATCGGCGGTGACTGAAACGTTCTCGTCGGCTCCGGTCGGCAGATTCTTGCCGATGAAGTCGGGACGAATTGGGAGCTCACGGTGACCGCGATCAACCAGAACGGCGAGTTGCACCGCTCGCGGGCGCCCGTAGTCGGCAACGGCGTCGAGCGCGGCGCGCACCGTCCTCCCGGTGAAGAGCACGTCGTCGACGAGCACAACGGTGACATCGTCGACACTGAAGTCGAGTTCGCTGACCGCGCCAGGGGCCACCGGCCGCAGCCCGATGTCATCGCGATAAAGACTGGCATCAACTGACCCGACGGGAATTTTCGAACCAGTCTCGGGGTCGGTATTGGCAATTCGCGTGATCTCAGCACCGAGGGCTTGAGCGAGCCAAACTCCACCACGGTGGATGCCAACGAGTGCCACACCTTCGACGCCGCGGTTGCGTTCGATAATTTCGTGGGCCATACGCGTAATCGCGCGGCGAACATCATCAGGGCCAAGCACCTGCTTGGCCTCACTGTCGGTGACCATCTATTCCTTTCCGTATGAGCCTCTCTGGACTCACTTCACGGGTCAACCCGAACGTAGCAGGAAGTGTGGCACACCGCTGTGCCGAACCGGGAAATTCTGCCTGCTCACGCGGACTAGCCGCGTCGCCAACTATGGCTCGATGTCAGTGCCACCGGCGGGCAGCGGGATCGATCGATCGCGAACGTACAGCACCCACCGCTCATTGCTCGCGACTTCATCGAAAGCAACTTCGATGGCTTCCCAGTCGGCGACCAGCCGGTCATCGCGACTGGTCGGCAAGATTATGTACTCGACACCTTCAGCGCGAGCACCGAGCCGAGAGCCTTCGAGTGATGCGTCCGGGCCGTACAGCACGAGCCTGAACGGCGTAGGGAACTGGTAGACCTCTTTGCGGTAGGCCAGATGAGGAGTCAACCGATAGTGGGCGGCGACGCTCGCGTTCGGAGGAATTTGCTCCATCAACTCCCGAGCGGTCACCGCGTAGTCGTTGTCTGGGTCGCCGTAGTACAACTCTGTGCGGGCCCATGGCAGAGGCGCCCACATGTAGGCGGTGGTCATGGTCACGGCTGCCAGGATCGCGATCGCAATTCCCCGTGCAGGAAGCGAGAACCCGACGCCGTTCGGCAGCTGGAAATCGCGATCTTTGATTGCCCCGATCGCATAAATCGTTCCGATCGCCAGCGCCGGCACGGCAATCAGGCTGTAGTGATACTCGATCTGGTACTGGTACCAGAATGTGCTCAAGACGTTGGTGAACAACACCAATCCGCTGATCAAGGCAACATCGGGCAACCTGGCGAACAGCCATGCGAACGGTGCCGTCATCTGCCATATGTACCAGGGGCGACCATCGCTGCGAAGATGATCAACCAGGTCTGTGGGGTTGGTCACCGCAGTGTCAATCACTCCGCGGGGTCCGCCGAACGGAATTCGCCAACCATTACGCGTCGGAACACCGATCAGGCTGCGCATGATCAACAGCATCGCCACGGCCATGAACGCGAGGCTCCCGAAAATGGTCAGCAGCCCGATTCGCCGATCACGTTTCATCGCCACCCAGAGGCCAAGCGGCACGATCACGAGCGACGCGTCTTCTTTGACCATCAGCGACAGCACGACGAATACGGCGTACCAACGCCATTTGGATTCAAGCGCGAAGTAGATGGCGAAGCCGACAAACACCCCCAGGAACGAATCAGGGTGGAAGTTCTCAAGGTTGGCCCACCCCACAGCAGGGTGAAGCAAGTAGGTCGCCGCACCGACAAGTGCCAACCATTCCGATCCGAGGCGGCGGCGACCGTACAGGAAGACTGGAATCGCCCCCGCCGCGATCACCGCTGACTGGGTGAAGAACATGGTGCCGGCGGCAGGAACAATCCAGTACAGCGGCACCAGGAACAGCAACACGAACGACGTGTGGTCGCCCATTAGGTTGCGTCCCATCATCGTCACGAACGGGGCATCGAAACGCGACATCAGATAGATGCCCTGGTCGTACAGGCCCGAGTCGTACGACGAGGTGCCGAGCGCGTGATGAATATCGAGCGATCGTTTGGTGAAGTACCAGGTCCAGGTGATCACGGCGAGCGCAACGATCACCTGTGGTATCGACAGCCGCGATGGCCATTCCCGCCAGGCCAAGCCAGCCGGACGTACTGGGGTCGCCGCAGCCTCGCTATCGGCGACGACGTCAGTGAGTTCGTCGTCGGCAACGTCGATGGTGGTCGACTCCGGCATCCCCTTACTCTCGCAGGTCGTCGGCCAGGGCCGACAGCACTCCGTTCACAAAGCGGCCGCTATCGTCGGTGGAGAAGCGCTTAGCCAACTCGACTGCTTCGTCGAGGACAACCGCGACGGGCACCTCTGGGCGCTCTGCTAGTTCGTACGCTCCAAGGCGAAGCACGTTGAGGTCGAGCACAGGCATTCGCTCGAGCGTCCAACCTTTCGCCCGTGCCCCGATCGCGGTATCAAGCCGCTCGCGATGCTCTCCCACTCCGGTGACCAACAACACTGTTAGCTCGTCGGGTTCGAGCACTTGAAGCGCGATCGCATCATTAGGCGCGATTCCCTTCGAGTGAGCTTCGTACAGCAGGTACAGCGCGCGCTCGCGTGCGTCGGACCGTTCATCGGGACGCGGCATGTCTGACATTTGCTTGACCGTTCGTTCCTTGGCGATCAGACGCGGGTGATGTAGTCGCCGGTGCGGGTGTCGACCTTGATCTTGTCGCCAATCTCGACGAACAAGGGAACCTGGAGCAACTTCCCGGTCTCCAATGTGGCGGGTTTTCGGGCTCCCGACACACGGTCACCCTGCACTCCTGGCTCAGTTTCGGACACGGTCAGTTCTACCGACGCCGCGATCTCAACGCCGATGATCTCACCTTGGTACATCGCGATCTGAGCAATCATCTGCTCGACCAGATAGTGAGCAGTATCACCGAGCGCCGACGGGGCGACGTTCATCTGGTCGTACGTTGAGGTGTCCATAAAGACGTAGTCGTCGGCATCCTTGTACAAGAACTGCATGTCTTGACGGTCGACAATCGCCTGCTCGACCTTGATTCCGGCGTTGAAGGTCTTGTCAATTACTGCGCCGTTGCGAATATTGCGGATCTTGGTGCGGACGAACGCCCCGCCCTTGCCGGGCTTTACGTGCTGGAATTCGACGACCTGGAACAGCCCGTTGTCGAGTTCGAGAGTGATTCCGTTCTTCAAGTCATTGACGGAGATTTGCGGCATGTTCGATCCTTCTGGTTCAGGTGTGGTCCGGGAAAGGACGCTTGGGAGCGTGCGTAAGCGACTGGGAACCGTCTTCGGTGACGAGGATGAGGTCCTCGATCCGGAATCCACCGAAACCTTCACGATAGAGGCCTGGTTCGATGGTCACCACGTTGCCGGCCACGATCGTCTCGGACGAGGATGGCGAATGGAACGGCGACTCGTGAATCTCAAGCCCCACTCCGTGGCCCGTACTGTGGAGATACCAATCGGCGTAGCCGGCTTCGGTGACTAGGTCTCGACACACCGCGTCAACATCCTGAGCGGTGATTCCGGAGCGCAGAGCCGCGATCCCCGCCTGGTGAGCAGCGCAGACCAATCCGTAAACCTGCCGTTGTTCATCGGTCGGTTCGCCAATTACGTACGAGCGAGTCATATCGGAGTGGTAGCCGTCGACCAGCGCCCCGACATCGATGATCACCGTGTCGCCGTTGACGAGCACACGCTCATTCGGCTCGTGGTGAGGGCGCGCAGCCTGCTGCGGGCCACTAGCAACGATCGTCGCGTAACTCCGGTCATCGGCGCCGTGGAGCCGCATCCGGTGTTCAAGTTGGTTGCGGATCTCCTGCTCGCTCACCTGCTGGTCGTCGTCAACGTTGAGCATTGACTCAACCTCGATTAGGGCCGCGTCGGCGGCAGCCGCAGCCGCAGATATTCGCTCGACCTCGGCGACATCTTTCACTTGCCGAGCGGCCATGATCGGTGAAGGTCTGGCGCTTAACGAAAGATCTTTCGCCAGCTCTGTCCATACCGAATGAGTAGTAGTAGCCGGATCGAGTGCAACCGAGGCACAGCCGCTGAGTGCTTGCAAGCGACGCTCGTTGAGTTTGGACCGCTGCTGCTCGACGATCACCTGCGCTCCAGAACCAGCGGTTTCCGACGCTGCCCGCTCGCCGTAGCGAGCATCGGTACCAAGGGTCAGGTCGGTTCCCCGCAATACAACCCATGCATTCGAACCACTGAACCCGGTCAACCACCGGATATCACGGAGGTCGGCAAAAAGCCAGGCGTCGTCGTTTGATTCATCGAGCAGAGCCCGGAGATTCTCCACCCGTCGACGATGATCAAATGTCGCGAACGGCCTGACAGGCGCGGCGGCCGGCAAACTCACGGGAGAAAGCGAGCCAAGGTGTCGCGGACCACTTCCTCGCTGACTACCTCGACAACCTCAATACCTTGGGGGCCGTCGAGTACGAAGGTCAGCCCATCAATTGCCTTCTTGTCGCGGTATAGCAGTTCCATAATCAGATCGATGTCGAGGCCCGATGGCGGTACATCCATCAGGTCGTATTCACCGACGACGACGCGACGATGTTCTTCGACCCTGTCTTGACTGATTCGCTCCATTTCGAAGGCCAATTCGGCCGCAAACACAAGACCGATCGCCACCGCTTCGCCGTGAGCTAGATCATGATCAGTTGCTATTTCGAGTGCATGCGCAAGGGTGTGGCCGTAGTTGAGCAGTGCTCTTCGGCCACCCTCGCGTTCGTCGGCAGCAACAATCTCAGACTTGATTTCGACGCAGCGAGCAATTCGGGCTTCGAGGTTCATCGTGGGCAGATCTTCGCCGCCCAGGAAGTGGTATTTCGCCAACTCGCCTTGCCCATTGCGCGTTTCCCGAGCGGGCAGAGTAACCAACGCGCTCAAGTCGCAGATCACTCCGGAAGGCTGCCAGAACGCCCCGACCAGGTTCTTGCCCTCCGGCAGGTTGACACCGGTCTTACCGCCGATCGCAGCATCGATCATTGCCAATACCGTTGTCGCGACGTGGATTACGGGGGTGCCTCTGTGCCATGTTGAGGCAGCGAACCCGGCCACATCGCATACCATCCCACCCCCTACGCTGAGTACCAGGTCGCGACGCGTGATCCCCTGGGCCGCGAAGCCCCGCGTGAGAGTTTCGATAGTCGCTAGTGTCTTGGCCGCCTCACCTCGACCAATTTGGTATACCTCAACATCGAGGTTGGGTAACACCCAATTTTGTGGAATTCCCTCTTGTGTTACTACCGCGACGCGTCTCGTTCCTTCCGGAATCAGTGATGACAACTCTCTTAGCGCACCGTGCCCGATGATTACGTCGTAGGACCGGTCGGTAAGA
Source organism: Ilumatobacteraceae bacterium (assembly GCA_019090765.1). GTDB lineage: Bacteria > Actinomycetota > Acidimicrobiia > Acidimicrobiales > Ilumatobacteraceae > Sva-07. Next base: position 4,163 of record JAHRVJ010000376.1, on the reverse strand, counting down.
CCGTAATTGAGGGGAACCGTTACCCGCAGCATCGGAGGACCGCCTTCACAACATCGGAAACCGATCGATTGGTGGCAGACACGACCGCATCGGCGACCTCTTGATACAGCGGTTCACGATCATCCAAGATGCGACTCAATTCAGCTTCAACGCTGGAATCTTCGGAACTGTTGAGCAATGGTCGCTGGGTACTCCCGCTGACGCGGGCCGCAAGTTGACCGACGTCGGCCAGCAGCCACACGACGTGGGCATCTGACTCAACCAATGCAGCTCGGTTTGTTTCGCTCAGCACCACCCCGCCGCCGGTAGCGATCACTGCCGGTTCGTTCGAGTTGAGCGCTTCGAGAAGCACTTGCGTTTCAAGCGCTCGAAAGGCTTGCTCGCCATCGACCTCCCAGATCTCAGGAATGCTCCGACCGGCGCTCTCTTCGATCAGCTGGTCAGAATCGAGCAGCGGGCGACCCATCCGTGAGGAAACTCCTCGACCAACTGATGACTTCCCCGAGCCCATCATCCCCACCAGAACGATATGAGTGCGATCAACGCCCCCGGCGTCAACCTGCGCATCGGACACGGATGTTTCCATCATGGCAACGTCGCGTTGAATCCCTCGGCGTTACGTAGGAACTCGCTCATCGAATCTCCGCCGAACTTGCGTTGTGCTTCGCCGGCCAGCACGAGCGCGACCATCGTCTCGGCAACAACGCCCATGGCGGGCACTGCCGTCACGTCGGTGCGCTCCTTGAACGAAACCGCAGATTCTTTGGTGGCGGTGTCGACCGTTTCAAGCGTCGGCACATTCAGCGTGGCTAGCGGTTTCATGGCGGCCCTCACGACCAGCAGTTCACCCGTCGAGATTCCGCCTTCAGTGCCGCCTGCCAGAGTGCTCCCGCGTCGATACTCGTTGGCATCAGCATCCCAGGAGATGGGGTCGTGGGCGACACTCCCCCGCCGACCTGCGACATCAAAGCCGTCGCCGATCTCGACACCCTTGACTGCCTGGATGCTCATCACTGCCTGAGCGAGCGCAGCATCGAGCTTGCGGTCCCAGTGCACATGGCTACCCAGGCCTACGGGAACACCAAAGCCGAGCACCTCGACGACACCCCCGAGCGAGTCGCCATCCTTGGCCGCGGCCTTGATCTCAGCAATCATCGATCCGGCCGATTCGCTATCGAAACACCTGACCGGACTCTCGTCGACTCGCCCCAACTGTCGGGGTGTCGGGCGAAGGGCTGTACTGGGCACGAGCGCGCCACCCATTTGAACCACATGCGAGATGATCTCAACTCCGAGAGGGGCCAACAATGCTTTGGCCACCGCTCCAGCTGCCACACGAGCCGCAGTCTCGCGGGCGCTCGCCCGTTCGAGCACGTCGCGGGCGTCGGTGAACCCGTACTTCTGCATTCCTGCGAGGTCGGCATGGCCGGGACGGACCTGGGTCAGCGGGTCTTTGGTCTCACCGGGTGCGGGGTCCATTTCGGCGTGCCATTTGTCGCTGCGGAACCATTCGGTGTTCTTGATCTCGATCGCCAAGGGAGAACCGAGAGTGCGGCCATGGCGCACGCCGCCGAGCAGCGTCAGCTCATCGACCTCGAACTTCTGGCGCGGGCCGCGCCCGTACCCAAGGCGCCGCCGCGCCATCTCAGCCTGGATCTGTTCAACAGTTATCTCTAACCCTGCTGGCAACCCTTCGACCACAACCACCAGGGCTTGACCATGAGATTCGCCCGCTGTGAGATACCGCAACATCGGGCCGAGGCTAGCGGGACGCGAGTTCTGCTTCGGCCGCTACGCGCATGACCTCTGGATCGGGCCGTGTGCCAAGCCAGCACTCCTGTTGAAGAACTGCCTGATGTACGAGCATCCCCAGACCGTCGATCGCGTGGGCTCCGACTGCCGACGCAGCATCTAGCCACGCTGTGCGGAGGGGATGGTAAACGAGGTCCACCACAACCTGGCCGTCTTTCAACAGCTCAGCCGAACATGGAAGGTCGTCGACACTTGCGTGAGTCAAGTCGACGCCCATACCGACACTGGTGGCGTTCACAACGATGTCGGCTTCGCTGACATCTGCCTTGCCTCCCTCAATAGCGGCCTCGGCCAACACGACAGCGCGCGCAACGTTCGCGGCAGTGCGATTGACCACCCTGATCTCGGCAGCGCCGGCGCGGCCCAGCGCATCAATTATTGACTTCGCAGCTCCCCCAGCGCCCAGCACTACAACTCGACTGTCAGCCACGTCGACGCCCTCGTCATCAAGTGCGGCAACAAAACCAGCGCCGTCGGTACTTGACCCGACAAGATCATCGCCATCCCAGCTGACCGTGTTCACCGATTCGAGCGCCAGCGCGGCGGGGTCAAGCCGATCGACCGCGGCTGCCACCACATGCTTGTGCGGCATCGTCACCGACAGACCGCCGATTCCGAGCACACGCATCGCGGCGATTGCTTGGGCACCCTGACCCTCGGCGACATCAAAAGCCGCGTACGACCAATCAACACCAGCCTCGGCAAACGCCGCCCGGTGAATAGCTGGCGACAAGCTGTGCTCTATTGGAGAACCGATGACGGCCGCCAAGGTCTCCAACGTCACAGGAGGCCAGCCTCGCGCGCCTTCTGCACATTCACATCGTGCTGTTCGAGAGTCGCCGCGAACACGTGGCCACCGTCTTCGTCCGCGAGCACGTAGTACAGGTAGTTACATTCCGATGGCCTCTCAAGCGGCGCACAGATCGGGTCGCCTGGCGCGGGGTTCGGTGCCGGGTTGAGCGCGGCCCGAATTGAGGCGCGGCCTGGGTTCGCGATTGGGGTCAGCGGCAGCCCCTCGTGGAAATAAGTATTCCATGGTGTGTCGATGAGACGCAGCTGCGAGAAAGGCAAATCAGGATCGATCTCGAATTTGTCGCCGCCATACAGCACCGCTGCGTCGATTTGTAGCGGGAGCGACCGATCGGGGTCGAGCGCAGACAGGAACAGACGGTTGTGAATAACTCGGGAAATCTTGGCGCGGTCCTCTGAAACTCGGGCTTCGCGTTCGATTAGCGATGCGATGATCAGCGTCTCATACGGGGTACGTCCGAGCGCGGCGGACCGATTGACGATGTCCTCTTGGTCGCCAACCCGCTCCATCAAGGCGATCATCCGCTCGATGACCTGACCCTCACTCTCAGCGTTCGACACTTGATACGTATCAGGAAAGAGCAGACCCTCAAGGGAACCCGTACCTGCTGGTTGCCACTGTGCGCGGATCGTGCCGTCGGTACCAGCCTCAAGGAACTCGCTGGCACTCATCCGGTCGACGGAAGCATCGAGCCGAAAGGCCATCTTGTCGAGCGTGAAACCCTCGGGGAAGGTCACTTTCGAATAGGTCTGGCCTGGAGGAGTACGGAGCCTTCCGAGCACATTGCCCATGTGGTCGCTTGGCCGAATCTCGTAGTAGCCGGGGGTGATCTCCAATCCCCCGTTGCGGTCGACGTACCACCGGAAGACACCGGCATCAGTAATCAGCCCCTCCTCGACCAGCCGGTCCGAGAGGGAATCGAGGTCATCGTCATCAGCAACGGTGAAGCTCTGCACGTCGCCAGGGGCGCCATCGGGGTTGATTTTGCCGACGTACCACCAGCCGACGGCCCCCGCGATCAGGATCATCAAAGTTGCGAACACCATCGCCGAATAAACGACCCACTTGATGGGGCGGGTCTGACGACGAAGCCGCTCAACGGAGCCAGTTTGGTCGGTCTCGTCCCACGGATCTGTTGGCCAGTCGAGCGCTGGGTGATCATCAGGATCAACCTGAGCCTCCGGCAGCAAGGGGTCAAGCTGTTTCATAGTCATCCGACCGACCAAGTATTGCGGCGATGTTCAAGCCATGCCTGCAGCATCACCGCGGCGGCCGCCTTGTCGACTATCTTGCGGCGGGCCTGCGCGTTCATACCCCTCTCGAGCATTCCGCGTTCAGCAGTAACTGTCGTGAAGCGTTCGTCATACATTTCCACCGGCACTCCGACAACGCTACTCAACTGCCGGGCCTCGGTAGTGGCAGCCTTAGCAGCTTTCCCGCGGCTGCCATCAAGCGACAACGGGAGGCCGACAACGACCACCTCAGCCTCCTCTTCACGCACCAGCGCCGCAATCGCGGCATGATCGTGGCGACGCGACTT
>JAHRVJ010000045.1 GCA_019090765.1 Ilumatobacteraceae bacterium | reverse complement strand
GCCCTGGCTGGCATATCGAGTGTTCGGCACTTGCGCTGCGCGAGTTGGGCACCACGATCGATCTCCACGGTGGCGGCGCCGACCTGATCTTCCCGCATCACGAGTGTGAGCGAGCGCAGTCAGAAGCCGCAACGGGGGAGTTGTTTGTTAAGCACTGGATGCACACCGCTTTGATCTCGATGGATGGCGAGAAGATGTCGAAAAGTCTCGGCAACTTGGTATTCGTCGATGAGCTACGCAAGACGTTTGATCCGCGAGCAATCCGCCTCGGGATCATCGAACACCATTACCGGACCGAATGGGAGTGGGACGAGGAATTGATGCCGCTCAACGCCGCCCGCCTCAATTCGTGGGCTGCTCATCGGACCTCCAACCCGGACTTGTTGGAAGAAGTTCGCCTCCGCCTCGACGACGACCTCGATACTCCAGGAGCGATCGCCGCGATCGACGCCGCAGCAGCCGCTGGCCAAGGCGTATCCGAAGCCGCGGCCCTCCTAGGCGTCGACCTCGATTAGGACTCCGGGAAGCCGAGGTCGTTCAGCGTTGCCCGTTGTCGGGTTTTCGGTTGGGTTTCAGCCACAAATTGGGATGCAGTGTGGCGTTGATCGACCCCATCCCCGTACGGGGATCACTCCCGCGGGTCACAGAGACCGGGTCGCGGTGATGTTCGGAACGGTCTCGGCCTTCGTCGGCTGCGATCGCGCGGATCTTGCGATTCAGGTACTGCTTGAACTTTTCCGGTGATTGCGACAGCGGCGGCTTCACACACGCCTCCTGATCGCGTACGCTCATGGCATGAGCAAGGGGCCGGGGGCTGGCGCAACACAGCGGAGAGCGCGGAAGGTTGTTCAGCCCGTCGCGTCTCGTTTGTGGGACATCGAGCTGAGTGGGTACGAACGCCTCCCCGAGCATGGCCCCGCGATCCTGTGCCCGAATCACATCAGTTTTCTCGACTCAGCCTTCCTGATGGTCATGTCGCCGCGCAACATCTCCTTTGTCGGCAAAGCCGAATACATGGATTCGTGGAAGACGAAGTTCCTGTTTCCTGCTCTCGGCATGATTCCTATCGATCGTGCTGGTGGCGACAAGAGCACAGATGCGCTCGCCGCCGCCGAGCAAGTTCTGCAGCGCGGCGAACTATTTGGAATCTTCCCCGAGGGAACGCGCAGCCGCAATGGCGTTCTCCACAAGGGCCGTACCGGAGCTGCTCGCCTAGCGATGAAACTGCAGTGCCCAATCTTTCCCGTTGGGATCGTGGGGACCGAACAGATTCAGCCACCCGACGCTCGCCTTCCTAAGCTTTTCCAGAGCTGCCAAATCAAGATCGGTCGCGCGATCGACCCGATGCGCTATCGCGATCGCGGCGCCGAACACCTCGCGTGGCGGTCGATGACTGACGAGGTGATGTTTGAGATTCGGGCATTGACCGGTCAGGAGTATGTGAATACCTACGCCGGAGCAAAGGCCGAGACCGAACCCACGTTGGCCGCCCGCGTGGGTGCCGTAACCGATCTCGACCATCGGCTCAATCCGGCGAGTGGATCAGCCGAGCGCGAGCTCGTCGGCGTCGGCGCTGCCTGAGTACAGCTAAACCCTCCCCGCCGAGCACCGTCCCCGGCTCCTATCCTGGGGGTCTCATGTCGAACATCACCATCTCGCTTCCCGACGGCTCGACCCGTGAACTACCCGCCGAGTCGACGTCGCTTGACCTAGCCAAGTCGATCGGCTCCGGTCTGAAGAAGGCTGCAGTGGCCGCGGTGGTCGATGGCGTCGAGACCGACCTCACGGTTCCGCTTGCTGACGGCGCTGAGGTCGCGATCATCACCAACTCCACTGATGAGGGTCGACACGTATTGCGGCATTCAACCTCCCACGTATTGGCGCAGGCGGTGACGTTGCTGTTCCCTGGCGCCAAGTACGCGATTGGCCCCGCGATCGAGAACGGCTTCTACTACGACTTCGAATTGCCTGGAGACAAGACTTTCAGCGACGACGATCTCGGGCGGATCGAAGCCAAGATGCGCGAGATCATCAAGGAAAACCAGCCGTTCGTGCGTTCGGAGTTGTCGCCTCCCGAAGCCCGGGAGCTATTTTCCGATCAGCCGTACAAGGTTGAGATCATCGACCGTGTCGACAGCGCCGATGCTGACACCGAAGACACCGGCGAGGTTGGCGATGGAGGAGCAATCAGCGCCTACCGCAATACCGACGAGTTCGTCGACATGTGTATGGGCCCGCACGTTCCCTCCACCGGCAAGCTGGCTTTCTTCAAATTGCAGAAGGTGGCGGGCGCCTACTGGCGTGGCAACGAAAAGGGCCCGATGCTGCAGCGGATCTACGGAACCGCCTGGGAATCGAAGCAGGCGTTGGCCGCGCATCTCCACCAACTCGAAGAAGCGGCGAAACGCGATCATCGCAAGCTTGCAACCGAGCTTGACTTGTTGAGCTTCCCGAGTGCGCTGGGCGGTGGACTCGCCGTTTGGCACCCGAAGGGCGCGATCATCCGCAAGTTGATGGAGGACTACAGCCGGCTCCGGCACGAGCGCGGCGGATACGAGTTTGTTTACACGCCCCACCTAGCGAACGCGAGCCTGTTCGAAACTTCAGGCCATCTCGACTTCTACGCCGACGGGATGTACCCGCCGATGGAGATGGACAACGGCACGTACTACATGAAGCCGATGAACTGTCCGATGCATTGCCTGATCTTCAGTAGCCGGCAACGCAGTTATCGCGAGCTTCCACTCCGCCTGTTTGAGCTCGGCACTGTCTACCGCTACGAGCGCGCCGGAACGCTGCACGGGCTGATGCGGATTCGTGGATTCACCCAAGACGACAGCCATATCTACTGCACTAAGGAGCAGCTTGCCGACGAGATTGCGAGCTTGCTTGACTTCGTATTGTCGGTGTTGCGGGCGTTCGGTTTTGAGGAGTTCACTTTCAATCTCTCCACGAAGGACCCCGAAAAATATGTCGGGACCGATGAGATCTGGACGGAAGCAACGGCCGCTCTCGCGGAGGCGCTTGACCGCCACGGTCTCGAGTATTCGTTGAAAGAGGGCGATGCCGCGTTCTATGGCCCGAAGATCGACATCGACGTGCGCGATGCGATCGGTCGCTCCTGGCAGCTCTCCACGATCCAGGCAGATTTCAGCCTGCCCGAGCGTTTCGGGTTGGAATACGTTGGTGCCGACAACGCTCGCCACCGCCCAATCATGTTGCACCGCGCGTTGTTCGGTTCGATCGAGCGCTTCTTCGGCGTCCTAATTGAGCACTACGCGGGCGCCTTCCCAACTTGGCTGGCACCACTTCAGGTTCGGGTGCTACCAGTTGCGACGGCCCACGAAGAGTACGCAGCCGAGGTCGCCAAGGGCCTGGTAGCGGTTGGCGCCCGTGTCGATGTCGGTAAGGCCGACGATGGGCTGGGCAAGCGTATTCGCAATGCGAAGCTTGAGAAGCTCCCGTACATTTTGGTCGTTGGCGACGATGATGTTGCTGCAAACACAGTTGGGGTGAATCCTCGTGGCGGCGAAGTAGAGCGGGATGTTTCGCTAGCTGCATTCATCGAGCAATTCAGCAACGAGATTTCAGACGCTGAAGTAGCGGCCCTCGAATCGTGAGTACCAAGCCGCGCTGATGCTGGAGCGAATCTGGTCCGGGTGGCGCGCCGCGTACGTATCGGGGTCACCTGTCCGTAACGCGTCTGCAGATGACACCGCCGCTAGTACCGCAGGAAGTGTCTTCTCGCAGCTCGTCAACTCGAGGAAGCCGGACACCGAAACACACATCGTGCACCGGGGAGACACGTGCTTCGTGATCGTCAACATCTTTCCCTACACGCCGGGGCACATACTGGTCGTTCCGTTCCGAGAAGTTGCTGACCTCGATGGGTTGTCGCCAGACGAGACGTCCGAGTTATGGGCCACCGTTACCGCTGCAACTGGAGTGCTCCGCCACGTCTACAACCCTGACGGTCTGAATATCGGGCTCAATCTGGGCCGCCCAGCTGGCGGTTCGATCCCCGAACACCTTCACGTGCACGTTGTGCCGCGCTGGACCGGTGACTCGAACTTCATGTCCTCAGTCGCCAACACCCAGACGCTCCCCGAATCCCTAGGCGCTACCGCGGCCAAGATCCGCGACGCGTGGCCGTAGCCTGTCTGCGATGACCGACGACCTCCGTGACGAACTCCCTGACGATCTAAATGCCGATGGGTTCGTCGGCGCCTACCAGTTTCCCGACAACAGCCGTCGACGTTGGCCCGGCGTCATCTATCTCGTGATTGCAGCGATCTGTATCGGTGTGTACCTCATTGCCGAGGATGCCGCGATTGTCAATGGCGGTTGGCTCGCTGGCGCTGCAGTATTGGTCGTGGTGGGGGTGTTCTCAATCACCTCTGGCTGGCGGATGAACATCGACGAGAAAGAGGCGCTGATCGCTGCTCAGGACGCACTTGGCTTTGGTGTTGGTCATGCTTCAGTTCAACAGGTTTGGCGTGGGCTGCGCAGCCGCCCGACCTGGCGGGTACTTTGTTACTCCGCTGAAGAGCCACCGAAGCGGCGCGGGTTGGTGCTGGTCGACGCGCTCGATGGACGGATCGTTGAGCATCTAGTCGAGGACAATCCAGAAGTCGCAGCGTCGGTGGGCTAGCGTTCGAACGATGTTTGACGGGAAGTTCCGAACGCCTGTAGATAAGGCAGTTAAGCCGCTTGGCGCTGGTTTGCGTAAGACCGGTCTAACTCCTGACCACCTCACGATTCTTGGTTTGCTCGTCGGTGTCGGGGCAGCGGTGGCGATCGGCGCAGGCATGCTGCGTCTGGGCCTACTGCTCGTTATCCTCGCTGGTCTTCCTGACCTGCTCGACGGGGCCTTGGCTAAGGCGTCAGGCGCTTCAAGCCAACGCGGCGCCTTCTTCGACTCAACTGTCGATCGCGTCACCGATGCGCTGTTACTCGGTGGCATTGCTTGGCATTTTGCGAGCACCGAATCGCCGCACCTAACGCTGCTGCCCTTTGCGATTGCCTCGATCTCATCGATCATCAGCTACCAGCGAGCTAAAGCGGAATCGCTCGGGATCGATGCCAAGGGCGGCTTGATGGAGCGCGCCGAACGAATCATCGCGATCTGTGTCGGCCTGCTGTTCCCCGTGCTGCTGATCCCCATTCTTTGGGTGATGCTCGTACTGACTTCAATCACTGCCGTGCAGCGATTCGTGAAGGTCTGGAAGCAAGCCGCGATAGCGCCGGTAACCGCGGCACGGATTGAGATGCGCCGCTCGCGACGTCAGAGTCGGCGGGTAGCTCGAACCGAGCGTCGCCGCACTCGGGTTCCGCGGCGCCAGCCCTGATCAGACGCGATGAGTGAATCTGGCGGGGCGCGTCCGCAGCTTTCCGATTTGCCCGGAGCTCGCCGCCTGAGCGCGGCGCTCACCACCTCGTCCTACCGTCTCGGGGCGATGGCCTCGCGAGTGATGCCAGCTGCAGTCGCAGCTGGCCTAACGACGCCGATCGGCGCCGGAGCCCGATTTGTCAATGCCGAGCGGCGAGCGATGATCGAACGCCACCTACAGAGGGCGGACCCCACGCTGTCAGGAGCAGCTCTACGGCAGGCGACCCGTGAGGCCTTCGACTCGTACGCGCACTACTGGTTGGAGAGCTTCCGGCTGCCAACGTTGTCGAACAAGATCGTCGACGCGGGGTTCCGGGAAGAGGGCTACAGCGCTGTTGTCGACGCGCTTGATGCCGGAACGGGAGCGATTCTTGCCTTACCGCACCTAGGCGGTTGGGAATGGGCCGGCCGCTGGATCGCCGACCAAGGTCGTCCGATCACTGTGGTGGTAGAGAGGATTGATCCACCAGAGCTATTTGAGTGGTTCGTCGATCTCCGATCGAATCTCGGAATGACCGTCGTGCCACTCGGGCCGGATGCGGCCG
>JAHRVJ010000044.1 GCA_019090765.1 Ilumatobacteraceae bacterium | reverse complement strand
GCGTCCGAACCCGCACGGTGTTCTCTCCGGGACAGCTTCGGTAGCCTGCTTTGATGCCGCTGATCGGTCTTCTCTGCGGCAGCTTTCGGTCGGAGTCGGCGAACCAAGCCGTGCTCAACCTGATCGCCACGAATGCTTTAAAGGACTCTACGTACAGCACCCGCGAGATCTGCGGGCTCGCGACATTGCCGACGTTTCGCCCAGAGCAGGTCGATTCGCCGCCAGAGGTCGTCGCCGACTTTCGTAGGCAAATCGACGGGGTCGACGGCGTCATCATCGCAGCGCCCGAGTATGCCGCCGGGTTAGCCGGTTCGACGAAAAACGCTCTCGACTGGCTCGTCGGATCGTCCACGCTCTACCGCAAGCCCGTGGCTGCGTTGAGCGCCGGAACCACCGGTGGACATCATGCTCTGCACGACCTGGTTCATACGCTGAGCTGGCAGGGGGCTTGGACGTTCGCGGTACTCGGAATCGCAGCGCCGTTGCCAAAAATGACCAATGGAGCAATCACCCACGATGCGACGGCGAACGAAGTCGCGAGCCTGACAACGAAGCTTGTACGGGCGATAAGGGAACCTGGTCCGAGCCGCCGATCAGCTCTAAACTCAGTTGTCAGCACGTATGGAATCGATATCGAGCGATTTGGTGAAGTCAACTGACCGCCGTCTCCGATTAGGCGGCTCGACGCTCAATCGTTACCGCCCAACAGCCGCGTGTTGCATTGTGGACGTGGATCGTCTCGGATTGGACGTCATCGAAGAACGACTCGATTTTCGACTCCAACTCGTCGCCATCGATGACAGCTGCGTCAATCATCATCTCGTCTTTGTCGAATGAGCGAACCGACAACTGTCTGCTCGTGAGCTGCGTCGGGAGATCACTGGGATTGAAGGCCAGTTGGCACCCGACGCGGTGCAAGAAGATCGGACTTGCCGATCGGTACTTGGAGTTGCCCGTGAACGGATCATGGGAAACCAGGATGAGCTCTTCACCGACCTCGGCATCAAGGAGACATTGCCGGCACGGAAACCCTGGGTGTTCGTTGGCTACAAATACCGGGCCACCTGCATCACGCAGCTCCTCGGCCTTGTCCGTCGGAATTGGGCGCAGCACATAGGGTAGTTCACTCATGAAGCCAGCATCGGGTACGAGACGTTCAAGTGCTAGCGGAAATCGGACGGAGTGATGTCATCTAGGAGACAGAGCACCGATGGAGGTGGTCTCGTGATTCGACCCGAGACAGCCCATGACTATCCATCGATCAGGCAGGTAGTTGCCGCCGCCTTCGGTAGCGACGAGGAAGCGGATCTGGTGGAGGCCATTCGAAAATCAGCTGCGTACCGCCCCGAACTCGCGCTAATCGCCGAGACCGACGGCATCGCCGTTGGCCATGTAATGGTGAGCACAGCAACCCTTCGCCACGATTCAGGTGAGTGGCCAATCGCGTTGCTCTCACCGATCGCGGTAGATCCCAGCCGGCAGCGATCCGGTATCGGTAGCGCGCTAGTTGCTGAGGTGGCCACGCGCAGCAATGAGCGCGGTGAGGCATTCATCGTCCTCGAAGGGTCACCGGACTACTACGGCAAGCTCGGATTCGAAGCTGCGTCAAAGTACGGGGTGCAGCTGCCCTTACCGAGCTGGGCTCCACCAGAGGCTGCACAAATACTGCCACTCGATGGATTCGACCCAACTGACCCCAAGCTCAATGGCGTGGTCGTCTATCCGGCCCCGTTCGCAGACCTCGAGTAGACCACTCCAGCGGTCTTGAGACGCCAAGTACATGCACGGGCATGGGAGTCCGTGTTGTGGCCGTTCACAGGCCAAAGGCAGGAAAGAAACAAGATCTCGAATTTGAGATGGTCGACCATGTACCGCCTCTCAGGCGACTCGGACTGGCTACAGACACAATGTCATTGGCACGAAGCCGCTCCTCACGGCGACGCCAATCTGGCCGACCCAATATCGGTCCTCTCGACAATGCGGAACATCGTCAAGCCAACCGGCACCGTCATCGTCATGGACGAGTCGGAGAGAACTTCACCGGCCAACCCGATCCGATCGAGGACCAATCAATTCGATGATCTGGGTTCGTCCTGATCTAGGAGGGTGATGTCGGCTCCGGGTTGGGCGGTAGCGATGAGCATGCGGTGCCAGGCATCGTCGGAACCCTCGACTCCAACGGCTCCGCTCGTTCGCCCTTCGATCCAGTTCGTATTTCCCGCTACAAGCTCGGTCATCCATGCCTTGGTGGTCGTGACGGTTACGGCAGGACTCGTCGCGGGTCCGGGCCGTTGGGTCAGTGTGGTCCCGTCGATCACCAGGGTGGTGCTCGCGCCGTCGATGTCCCACTGGTAGGTCTCACCGAGATTGGCTCCCTCGGGAACACCATAGGAAAGCTCGTGGGTAGCGAGGTCAGGTGGCGTGTCGAGCATGAGTTGTTCATCGAGGCCCCACTTGCGGAGCTCAACGATTGCTGGGGCGAGCCCTTCGCCACGGGACGTGAGTTCATACAGGACGCCTTGTCCGACTGCGGCGGGAACCCGGCGGACGATGTTGTGAGTCTCGAGTTTGCGGAGACGGTCGGCGAGGATGTTGGAGCCGATGCCAGGAAGTCGTCGACGGAGTTCGTTGTAGCGGATTGCTCCGAAGGAAATCTCTTGCACGATCAGCAGAGTCCACCGTTCGCCGATCAGGTCGAGTCCTCGGGCGAGCGAGCAGAACCGCTGGTAGCCGGGCCACTTTGCCATAACTCCAAGTCTACTTGTTGCTTTTCCCGAATCTAGGTACTAGAACGAGAGTGCTCTCGTAATGGTACTGGAGCAGTATGAAAGGACCTCAATGTCAAACCCTGTTGACCTGCTCAGAAATGCCGTAGCCGACGCCGCACCGAACTACGCCAAGGCGACCGTCGAAGATCTCGATCGCGACACACCGTGTGGCGGGTGGGACCTGCGGGCGTTGCTCAATCACACCTACTCCATATTCGCGCTGTCGACACGAGCGGCGCGGTTGGAGCCCACCGAGGACTTCGCCGTCGTGGAGGGCGACCATGTCGGCAACGACCCGGCCGGCGCCTACTCGCGTCTGACATCGGAGATGTTGGCGGCGTGGGACGCGTGTGAGGATCTCGATACTCCGAGAGTGACCCCGATGGGCTCGCTTCCTCCTGGGGACATCCTGCTGGCTGGCGCCCAAGACGTGTTCATCCACGCCTGGGACGTTGCCAAGACCATCGGCACCGAGCCGGAGTTGTCGCCCAACATGATCGCTGTGTTCACCGAAACCCACCAGCAGAGTATCGACGAGGCGGCCAGGGCGATGTTCTTCGATCAACCCATCACGGTCCCCGACGACGCATCACCGCTCGACAAGCTCGTGGCATTCCTCGGCCGTGAGCCATGACCGCTATCGATGACGGCATGTTCTGGGAATACGCCGATCCATTCCTGGCTGCCGGAGCGGAACGCTCAACCATGATGGGCAACATCTGTCTGCGTCTCAACGGCGCGTTCTTCGCCAGCCTTGACCACCGCACCGGCGACCTGATCGTCAAGCTCCCAGCGACGCGCGTGACTGACCTTGTCAACGGCGGAGACGCGGCCAGCTTCGCTCCGAACGGACGCGTGTTCAAAGAATGGGCCTCGATCTCGCCTAGGCGTGAAGACGACTGGGCAGGCCTCATGGAAGAGGCACTGGCCTTCGCTTCTTCGTCATGACGTCGCCGAAGAAGTCGCCAAACTCAAGCAACAGGAGAGGAAGCGCCTCTTCGAACACACCGATATCCGACACGATCTGAAGCCCGTTCGATCAGGCCGAGAGCGATGGGGGCTGCGGACTCGATATCGAGTTGATGAAAATGGCGACGACCTGGTCGAGTCGCCCAGCGCCCTCCGAAGCGTCGAACCATGTGGTCAGTTCCAGCGAGACCGCGCCGTGCATCACGGTCCACAAGAGCCGAGCCTGGTCTGCTGGGTCCTCGCGCACGAACGTTCCTTGTTCCTGCCCCTCAAGAAAGAGCGCGGCGATGACCTTCTGAACTGGGCGTGCAGCGTTGCGATTGGACCTCGTCGGGGCCAGATCTCTGACCCTTGGTCCGTACATGAGCTCGTAGGCGTGCGGTGCGGAGCACGCGAACGCCCGGTAGGCGACGGCTAGGCCGTGCAGCCGGTCAGCAACGGCGCCGTCGGTCTGGGCGGCTATTTCGAGCTGTCCGGTGAGGCGTTCGAAGCCATCGTCATACAGAGCTGCAACGAGACCCGACTTGCCGCCAAAGTGACTGTAGATCACCTTCGTCGACGCACCGACCTCGGCAGCGACCGCCCGCACCGACAAGCCGTCGAGTCCACGGTCAGCCAGCAACCTCGCTGCGGCGACAAAGATCGCATCATGCAGCCGACGTTGTTGCTGTTGACGAGCTGTCAAGTAGTCAAAACGATCGGGCGGCACCTGCACTCCTGTGTTGCGTAGGGGTTGCCCCAGGGTAACATCGTTGTCCAAGGTAACACTGTTACCTCACGAGAAGCACAGACCAGGAGAACACCATGAACACATCACCCGAGTCGCCAATGGACGTAGTCGAGACATACTTCGAAGCCGTCGCCAACAATGACATCGACGCCATCACTTCGGTGATCACAGAGGACTTCACCCAGTTCCCCCCGCCGGCAGGAGTCCGTCAGGACCGCGACGAATTCATCGCCGAGTGGCGTCAACGTATTGAGGACGACCCCACCAGTGCACTCAAGTACGAACGAGCCCACAGTGTCACGGAACGCATCAAGAGCGGCCCTCGCGAGGGCGAGTGGATCCACGAATGGGGCACCTACCGACGAACAGACGGATTGTTGACATTCAAGCTCAACGCCAGCTTCCGGATCACCGAAGGGAAAGTGAGTGAGATTCATGCCTTCTTCGACCGCCTCGACGTGATGACCCAGGCGGGGTTCACGTTGGCTCCCCCACAGGTCGGCTGAGCCGCACACGTTCGACTCAGCCAACGCTTGGTGAGCTATCGGGGTGTCGACCACAGTGGGTCACAATTGCTCAGTTTGCGAGTTCAGCGACTCGTGCCTCCAACTTGTCGATCGCCATCGTCCAGCCCTGCCCTCCTGGAGACTCGGCGGGGACGCCAATGTGGGTCATCAGCATCTTCGTGCGGTCGCCGAGGTCTTCGAGCTCGACCACAATCGAGGTCTCCATCGAGGCACCAGCTGGCATGCCCATCTGCTCGGCCGTCATCGGGTTGCCGTCTGCGTCAGCCATGCTCT
>JAHRVJ010000375.1 GCA_019090765.1 Ilumatobacteraceae bacterium | reverse complement strand
TCGCTGTCGAGGTGGCGGGGGCCAGCTTGCTCGGCAAGCGAAGCCAGAAATTCTGGCGCGGCGAAGTCGGAAATGAACTGGTGGGCGTCGCCGAGCGCATCACGCTGAACTCCCCATTCGTTTTCCCGGCCGAGAACCTTGCTCGCCAAGTCGTGGGCCATATCGGCTGCGAAGGCACACGTGATCTTGGCCTCGACGTCGCCTTTGGCTCCGTAGTCGAGCAACGAGCGCGCCGTTGCGACGGCCGAAGCAGCATGGGCGATGTCGTACGCGAGCACCTGCTGGGTGTCGGGCCCTCCTGTGGTTGAAAGCTGCTGGACTGCTTTACCGACAATGTCGTCAGCCAGGTCGACAACGGCCGCGGCGGCAGTCAAGTCAGCGGTGGCGATCTGTTCAATTGTTCCGTCATCCATCCGCTTGATATTACTGCTCCGTCGGCGAACGGCGATATGTGCTTGATGGCAGTTGCGGCTGGATGCCACACTCGGCTGATGGCACGGCTTTGTGTGTTCTGTGGTTCGAGTTCCGGATTTGATCCCGGTTATGTGGCCGCGGCGTCACTGTTGGGTCGCGAGATTGCGGGCGCAGGACATGAGCTGGTGTATGGCGGCGGGCACGTGGGGCTGATGGGGATCGTGGCTGACGCGGCGCTTGATTCCGGCGCGGAGGTGACCGGGGTGATTACTGAGAGCCTGCTGGCAGCAGAGGTCGCCCACGAGGGTTTGACGAAGCTCGTGGTATCGAAGTCAATGCATGACCGTAAGGAGCGGATGGCTGATCTTTCCGATGGCGTGATTGTGCTTCCGGGTGGATTTGGCACATTGGATGAGACGTTCGAGATCATCACATGGAATCAACTCGGACTCATTTCGATGCCGGTCGTGTTTCTCGATGTAGACAACTATTTTTCAGCGCTGTTCAGCTTCATTGCCGGCTCTGTTGACGCGGGCTTCATGAATGCTGACCATGGGGATCTGGCCCGCCGGGTCAGCTCGCCGATCGAGGCCGTCCGGATCGCGGCAGGTCCCGCGGCGTCGTATAGGCCGAAATGGGTAGACGGCAACTGATAGAGGCCGCAACTACGCTCCCTGTAGCGTCGGGTATGTGAATCGAAAGATTGTGGCGGCGCTTGTGGGTGGTGCCCTCTTCGCGGCTTCATGTTCGGGAGGGGATAGCGGCGTGGCCAGCGTCGAGGCGAATGGTTCGGCCACCAGCGCCGTCGTGTCTGCCACTGAGGGAGACACTCTCGACTGGGGACCCTGCGACGACGTCGGCAGTATTCTTGTGATTCTGCAATGTGCCACGCTGGCTGTGCCTCTCGACTATGACAATCCTGAAGGCGGCCAGATCGACATCGCGGTTGTCCGCGCGCTGTCGGCTGATGCCGACGAGCGAATCGGTTCGCTGGTGGTGAACCCTGGGGGGCCGGGAGGGTCAGGAATTGAATTCCTCACCAACGGGGCAATCTTGTTCTCCGACGAGATCACCTACCGATTCGACCTCGTGAGTTTTGACCCGCGTGGAGTCGGAGCGAGCAGCGCGGTGGACTGCCCGACAAACCTTGACGATGACGTTTCCTTACTCGCCGAGGGTGATGACGCCGCTTGGGCGGAGCTCGTCACTGACGCCACGGAACTGACCGGTACATGTTCTGCAGGGTCACTCGAGATCGCTCCTCACCTCGGAACGAATAACGCAGCTCGCGATCTTGATGAGATCAGGCAGGCCCTCGGCGACGACGCGCTGACCTATGTGGGGTTCTCCTATGGAACCAGGCTCGGAGCCACCTACGCCGAGTTGTTTCCTCAAAATGTGCGAGCCCTTGTACTCGATGGGGGAGTGAAGCCCACCCTTGATCAGGCCGAGTTAGCGACGGATCAGGGCGCCGGGTTCGATCGGGCGCTCGACTCATTCTCCGCGACCTGCGAAGCGGACAAGGACTGTGTACTGCGCGAGATCGGGCCAGCGGTGCGCATCTACACAGGTCTGGTCGAGGAGCTCTCGGGGGATAACACGTTGGCTACCGACGACCCTGATCGGCAGCTGACGCAAGGTGAGTTTCAGCTGGGGGTGCTTGCCGCGTTGTACAGCAAAGATGCTTGGCCGATCCTTGCGGAGGCTCTGTATCTCGCCGAGTCCGAGAGTGACGGCACGTTGATTCACGCGTTGGTTGATTCCTTTGTCGGGCGGAGGCCTGACGGCACGTACTCGAATGCCCAGCTCGCAAATAACTTCATCAACTGTGCCGATAATCCGGATCGCTTGCCAACGCCCGAAACACGCGAGGAGGTCGGCGCGGCTGCTGCGATGTCGGTGTATTTCGACGACTTGCTCCGGGCGAGCACCGGGTGTCTTGGGATTCCCGAGTCATCTGACGCGCTGACGATTGGTTCTGCCGCGGGCTCCGCCCCAATCCTGGTCGTTGGGAATACTGGCGATCCGGCAACGCCGTACGAATGGTCAGTCGCGTTAGCCGACTCGTTGGAGTCTGCAGTGTTGTACACCGCAGAGGCCGAAGGCCACACCGCCTACCTCAGCGTTCCTTGCGTCGAGGAAACGGTCAATGCGTACCTCATCGACCTTGAGCTGCCCGCAGAGGGCTCATCGTGTTCGGACGCCGAGGATTCTGACTACTTCCTGCCGGCCGGAGAAAGCGATGCCGACGAACTCATGGCGCTGCTCGATTGCCTCCGCGACAATGGCGCCGAGATTCCTGACTTCTCACTCGCCGACCTGGTCGCTGACCCCACCGGCGGGCTGATCGTCGAGGCGCTGGACCCGTCCAATCCGGGGTTCATCGAGGCGGCAGCAGCTTGCGATGACCTCCTCGACTAACAGGCCGCGAGTACTCAGATGAGGTTCGTCGCGGCCTGAACTCGGACGACAAGAAGGCGATGGAAGCCGACGCGGACCTCGACACCTACGACCTTGAGGCAAACATCGCCTGACGTGGCTTAGTCGCGCGACCTCACAGGACACTCACAGCCGATACACAGCGAGAGCGCTGTTGTCCCCAAGAACAAGATCTGAATTCACACCCAATCGGTACTAACGATCCACAGGGCAAATGGTTCATCATGGGATCATGCTCCCGCGAACCACTTCCACACTTCGTCGTCAGCGTCGGCATGGAGCTGTGCTGGCGCAGTCGGATCGGCGCGAATTGGAGCGGGACGGTTGGAGAACGACACTCGACTTCCGTGAAAACAACATCAGGGCGCGTGATGGATTGCTGCTTCAAGTTGACACGATCTGGCACGCCGAAGCGGAACGTGATCCGGTCGCAAACCGGAACGGAACGTTGGAGTCGGGCAGGGGAGTCGACCTGATCTTCGCGACCGCCGAATCGGTCGATGCCGTGTGGGCAAAGTTGCGCGTGGAGGCCGAATTGGCCGATGTGCGACGCACGTCGGACTTCCAAGCACCAGCGTGCTGACGCTTTCTTAATCAAGTGTTGACATCCGCGTAGTTTCACTGCTGTAATTACGAACCCGCAACCACGACATGTGGTGTCAGGGTCAGGCGATGACCACGACATCTAGTGGTTGCATTCGATTTCCGAAGACGAACGCAGCGCTAGATAACAAAGAGGAATAGGGAGTATCGGTGACACTGATTGACGACAATGTTGAAGCCACAGACGGGCCGGCATTAGCCGATGCCAGCAAGGCGACCGAGGTCGCAGAAGGCGGGTCTCAGCGTGCTCAGCCCACCGCTGGCGGGATGCGCGTTACGAAACGCAGCGGGGCCCTTGAGCCCGTCGATGTCAACAAGATCGTCAACGCCATTGCCCGTGCTTCCGAAGGCCTTTTGGGCGTCGATCCGATGCGTGTTGCCACACGGACCATCTCGGCGTTGGCCGATCGCGCCAGCACCCGCGAACTCGACGAACTGTCAATCCGCACCGCCGCGGGCCTGATCGTTGAGGAACCCAGCTATTCCAAGCTGGCCTCTCGTTTGTTGGCCACCGTGATTGACAAAGAAGTTCGCAACCAGAACATCCCCTGGTTCTCCGAATCGATCCAGATCGGTCACACCGAAGGCCTGATTGCCGACAACGTTCTCGACTTCGTCAATGCCAACGCTCCAGCACTCAACGCGGCGATCAATTCTGACCGTGACCGCCTGTTTGAGTTCTTCGGTCTGCGCACTGTTTACGACCGCTACTTGCTCCGCCATCCCGAACATCGCGAAGTCATTGAGACCCCGCAGTATTTCTTCCTCCGTGTGGCATGTGGGTTGTCAACAGACATTGATGAGGTCGTCGATTTCTACGACCTCATGTCGTCGCTGGCCTACCTGCCGTCGAGCCCGACCCTGTTCAACTCGGGCACCGTTCACAGCCAGATGTCGAGCTGTTACCTGCTCGACTCTCCAGAAGACAGCCTGGAGGGCATCTACAAGCGCTATACCGACATTGCAAAGCTGTCGAAGTTCGCTGGGGGAATCGGAGTTGCATGGCACCGAGTGCGGGCCAAGGGCAGCCTGATCCAGGGCACCAACGGGCTCTCCAACGGCATCGTGCCATGGTTGCGCACGCTTGATTCGTCAGTAGCTGCGGTAAACCAGGGTGGCCGTCGCAAGGGAGCGGCATGTGTTTATCTCGAGTCGTGGCATGCCGACATCGAAGACTTCCTTGAGCTCCGCGACAACACCGGCGATCACGCCCGGCGGACCCACAACATCAACATCGCCAACTGGATCCCCGACCTCTTCATGGAACGGGTCGAGAAGGACTGGCAGTGGTCGTTGTTTGACCCTAAGAAGGTCCCTCATCTCACAGATCTGTTCGGGGCCGAGTTTGAACGGGCGTATCTCTCCGCAGAAGAAGAGGGCCTCTTCGAGAGGCAGGTGCCCGCCCGCCAGCTGTACTCACGAATGATGCGTACGCTCGCCCAAACCGGTAACGGTTGGGTCACCTTTAAAGACGCTTCGAATGAGAAGTGCAACCAAACCGGAGCCGACAATGACGACGGCAGCGCCCGGGTTGTGCACCTCTCAAACCTGTGTACCGAAATCCTTGAGATTACCGATCAAGAGAACACCGCGGTTTGCAATCTCGGGTCGCTCAACCTTGGCTCTTATGTCACTACCGATGGTGACTTCGACTTTGATCGGCTCGGCAAGGTGGTCCGTCAGGTCGTGCCATTCCTTGATCGAGTGATCGACATCAACTTCTACCCGACACCCGAAGCCGAATTCTCAAACCACAAGTGGCGCCCAGTCGGGCTCGGGCTAATGGGGATGCAAGACGTGTTCTTCAAGAAGGGCTTCGCCTTCGACTCTCCAGACGCGAAAGAGCTAAGCCGCAAGATCAGCGCTCATATCTATTTCAATGCACTGTGGGCGTCGACCGACCTAGCCGAACAGAAAGGTCCGCACGAGGCGTACGCCGGCACTCGTACTGCTCAGGGTGATCTACAATTCGATCTCTGGGACCGCGCCAACGGCGGCGTTACCCCGCCGGCAGAACTGGCCTGGGACGATCTACGCAATCGCATCGCCGAGCACGGGCTGCGCAACAGTCTGCTCATCGCGATTGCGCCAACTGCCACGATTGCTTCGATCGCTGGTTGTTACGAGTGCATCGAACCCCAGGTGTCGAACCTGTTCAAGCGCGAGACGTTGTCTGGTGAGTTCATTCAGATCAACCGTTACCTCGTTCGTGAGCTGCAAGAGCTCGGTTTGTGGGACGAGCAAATGATCTCGGATATCAAAAAGAATGAGGGTTCGCTCCAATCCGTTGAGCGGATCCCACCAGAGCTGAGGGAGATCTACCGCACTGCATGGGAGATCCCCCAGCGTGCGCTGATCGACATGGCTGCTGAACGAGGAGCGTTCATCGACCAAAGCCAGTCACTCAACCTGTTCATGGAGACCCCCACCATCGGCAAGCTCAGTTCGATGTATCTCCACGCTTGGAAGGCCGGGCTGAAAACTACGTATTACCTGCGTAGCCGACCTGCAACGCGCATCAATCAGACCACATCCAACGGTGGCCCCGATAGCGGCGGTCCTGGCGGTGGATCCCCACAGGGTGGCGAGCCAGCCCCAGCCAAGAATTTCACCGACGAAGAGGCGCTTGCGTGCAGCCTCGAAAATCCCGAGTCCTGCGAGGCGTGTAACTGATGGCACTTATTGATCCGATTGCCGATTACGGCCAAGGCTCAGCGAGCGAGGCCACGGGCGACACAGTTGATTCGTTTGCGCCAGAGGCTGCAACCAAGCCGACCAACATTCTCGACCCCGGTTTCGACCTCACGCTGCGCCCAATGCGTTACCCGCAGTTCTACGAGATGTACCGAGACGCCATCAAGAACACCTGGACCGTCGATGAGATTGATTTTTCCGACGACCTCGTCGACCTCGATCGGAAGCTGCTGCCTGCCGAACGCCACCTCGTGTCGCGGCTCGTGGCCTTCTTCGCCACTGGCGACTCGATCGTGTCGAACAACCTGGTCCTCAACCTGTACCAGCACATCAACGCGCCCGAAGCGCGGATGTATCTGTCGCGGCAACTCTATGAAGAGGCCTTGCACGTCCAGTTCTACTTGACCCTGCTCGATAACTACATCCCCGACATGAAAGAGCGCGAAGCAGCGTTCGCGGCCGTTGAGAACATCCCGGCGATCCGAGCCAAAGCCGAATTCTGCTTCAAGTGGATCAACTCAATCCAAGGCCTCGACAAGATCGAAACTCCCGAGCATCGCAAGCAGTTCCTGCTCAACCTGATCTGTTTTGCAGCCTGCATTGAGGGGCTGTTCTTCTTCGCGGCATTCGCGTACGTCTACTTCCTGCGGTCCAAGGGCCTACTTAACGGCCTCGCCGACGGCACCAATTGGGTTTTCCGCGACGAGAGCTGCCACATGAACTTCGCTTTCGAAGTAGTTGAAACAGTACGCAAGGAAGAACCCGAACTGTTCGACGCAGAACTCGAAGCCGACATCCGAAAGATGATGAACGAAGCCATCGAATGCGAGCAGCTTTTCGCGGCCGATGTGCTCGGTGAAGGCGTGCAAGGGATGAGCTTGGCTGACACCCGCACCTACCTTGAGTTCGTTGCCGACCAGCGCCTGGCCCAGCTTGGTTATGCCCCCGAGTACGGGGCGAAGAACCCGTTCAGCTTCATGGAGCTCCAAGACGTGCAAGGCCTCGCGAACTTCTTCGAACGCACCGTGTCTTCGTACCAGATCGGCGTCGAAGGCGACGTCGCCTTCGACGAAGACTTCTAACTCTCCCCACTCAATAGCACGCTAGGGGTCAGACCCCCCCCGTGCTATTCGGGGGAAGTACGGTTGGGGTTGATGGGCGATATCGACATCGATTGGCTGCTGGATACTCGGGTGGCGATAGTGGCTGGCAAGGGGGGCGTCGGCTCCTCGACTGTTGCCGCGGCGTATGCGTTGGCTGCTGCTCGTGAGGGGGCCAACGTGTTGTTCATCGCGGTCGACGCTCGACCGGGAATGGGGCCGCTACTCGGAGGTCGTGAGCTCGACCACAATGACCGCGTGCTACGCAAAATCAAAGGTGCCGGACAGGTTCGTGGTCGCACCATTCCTGCCGATCAGGCATTCGGCGATTACCTCGAAATGAAAGGTGTCAGCGGCCTCCTGCGGAGGGCATCGTCGTCGGCTTCTCTACCAATGATCGCAGCGGCAACGCCCGGCCTGGAACATCTATTGGTCCTTGGCAAGATCAAAGAGTTAGAGAAGGACCGTTCGGCAGATCTGATCATCGTTGATGCTCCACCAGCTGGTCACGCTGCTCCGTTCTTGCGTTCCGCGACGAGCATCTCTGATGTTGTGAACTCGGGCCCGATTCGGGAGCAGGCGGTAGAGGTTGATTCCATGCTGCGCGACGCTGAGCGCTGTATGGCAATGATCGTCACACTTGCCGAGGAAACCCCCGTCACCGAGGCAATCGAACTGGCTGGCGAGTTGACCATCGAGGTCGGTCTAGCCCTCCTACCGGTAGTGGTAAACGCCTGCTGGCCCGATCGGCCCGGGCTCGCCAAGACCCCGGCGATGGCGGCACGCTCACACAAGATCAAGTTGTCGGCTGACGCCAAACGAGCGCTGGCGTCGTCAGCCACATTCGGTAGGGCTCGCCTCGAACGACAACATCTCCAGATTGAACGTCTGGCAGCCGAGCTGGAGCTCCCGATGTTGATGCTGCCAAGACTGGTAACCCCGAGGCTGACGCCGCACCACTTGGGTGAATTGGCCGACGCCATCCTCGCGCCGCTCACCGACCCATCGGAGGTGTCATAGTGGCTGCGACTGCTAGCCCCGACTCGACCTCCGGTGGCTCACTGGGCGACGTAATCCGCACCGCGGAGTTGCTCGTTACAACCGGGCCCGGGGGTGTCGGTAAGACCACGACTTCAGCGGCGCTGGGTGTGGCGGCTGCACTGGCCGGCCGCCGGGTAGTCGTAGTCACCGTTGATCCGGCACGACGGCTAGCCGATGCACTCGGGCTCGACGAAGGTGCTGCTGCCGACGAGCCGCATCGGGTTGAAGGCGTCGTTGGTCTCGGCGATGGCCCAGATGACGGCGAACTTTGGGCGTTGATGCTCGATGCCGGGAGCACGTTCGATCGTCTGGTCCGTGAGCAGACGGCGAACGAGCGTCAGGCCAAGGTGATTCTTGAGAACTCCGTTTATCGGGCCATCTCAGGTTCGCTCGCCGGAGCGCAGGAGTACATGGCCATCGAGCGCCTGCATCAGCTCCACTCCAGTGGAGAGTGGGATCTCGTCATCGTCGATACGCCACCATCGCGGCACGCGATTGGTCTGCTGGAAGCACCCGACCGGCTAGTGGGCTTTCTCAGCCATCCCGTATATCGGGCTCTAACCGCAGGTCAGCGGGCATTCGCCAAGGTGACTAATGCGGCGGCGTCGATGTTCTTGTGGGCAGTTCGTCGCCTGGCCGGACCGCAAATCGTCGAGGACACCGTTGAGTTCTTCCGATCCTTGTCAGAAATCGAACCCGGACTCCGGCGCCGTGCCGGGGAAGTAGCAACGCTGCTACGCGCCGACGTTTCATCGTTCATTGTCGTTTCGAGTCCCCGGGCCGAGGCGATCGGCGAGGCAGAACACTTGGTTGGCGCACTCCGCGACGGTGATTTTCCCCTCGCCGGGGTCGTGGTGAACCTCATCCATCCGCTCCCCGAGCCGCTGACCGCCAAAGATCGAGCATTGTTAGACGATCTTGGCGAAGGTCCGCTTGCCGATCACCTCAACTGGCACGACGAACTCTCCGAACTCGCAATCGCTGAACGGGAGGAATTGGCAGCCCTTGCCGACCTCGCCGAAGACGTTCCGGTGGTTGAGCTTCCGCTACTCGACATTGACGTGCACGATGTCGAAGGACTGGCTGGTTTGGCGGACCTGCTGGTCGGCCACGGCTAACGTTGGCCCATGGGGAATACGGATCTGAGCGCGCGTATTGACGACCTTTTCGCGCGCCCGCCGAGCGAAGGCATTTCGCTAGCGCTGGTGATTCAGCAAGGTGGCCAAGTCATCGCGGAACGCTATGGAACGCAGCCGGCCAATGAGCTCCAGTCAGCCCTTCAGATCACAGCTGACAGCACGATGATCAGTTGGAGCATGGCCAAGTCAATCACCCATGCCGCCGTAGGGATCGCCGTTAGTGATGGTCTTGTCGACGTCGAAGCCCAGGCGCCGGTTCCCGAATGGGCGGACACGCCCAAAGAGTCGATCACGATGCTCGACCTCTTGGAGATGCGCTCTGGGTTGAGCTTCGTGGAGGACTATGTCGACGACAGCGTCTCCAACTGCATCGAGATGTTGTTCGGCGATAGCGGCCCCAGTCACGCGGCCTATGCCGCTGCCCTTCCACTACTCCACGCCCCAGGCACCGAGTGGAGCTACTCATCTGGAACAACCAATATCATCACTCGCGTTCTCGGTGATGTACTGATAGGTGCCAGCGGTGGCGCCCCCGAACGACGCAAGGAGGTAATGCAGACCTTCTTGAGGGACCGGCTCTTCGGCCCAGTGGGGATGGACTCAGCCCAACCGAAATTTGATTCTGCTGGCGATTTCGTCGGATCTTCCTACGTCTATGCAACTGCTCGAGATTTTGCTCAGTTTGGTGAGCTGTACCGCCACGACGGCATTACCGACTTGGGTCGTGGTGAACGGATTCTTCCCGAAGGGTGGCTCGATCATGCTCGCCACAAGTCGGCTCACGATGACAGCGGGGGAGCTGACTACGGTCGGCACTGGTGGATGTGGCCCGACTTGCCCGGCGAGCTACATTGCAGCGGGCACGAAGGCCAGTACACCTGCGTGATCCCCGACAGCGAACTTGTACTTGTCCATCTGGGCAAGACACCAGCACCAGTCGCAGCCGGTTTGGCTGCCCGTCTCAGAGGAATGATGCAGCTGTTCTGAGCAGCAGCTTGATAGGAAGTGGGAGTGAGCGAGGAAGCCGCGGGCGAATTCGACGGCGCGTACGACGAGACACACGAGATGGATCGTGGCCCGTTGCCGACTGGAGAGTTGCCCGCGCTCACCCCTGAGTCGGAGAGACCGAAGAAGCGGCTACGTCCGGTTCGTTTCACTGTCCGTGCGGTACTGGTAGTTGTCGTTGCGATTTTCCTGTTACCTCCGGTTATTGGCGGCTTCCGGCAGGCCGCGACAACGGTCAGTGACGTAAACCCAGCGCTCTTGGTGCTCGGTTTCGGCCTCCAGTTGGCTGCATTGTTCTGCTATTCGCTGCTCACCCGAGCTTCGTTGGGCAGTGCCGGAGACGGGTTGTCGAATGCTCGGATATTCCGTATCCAACTGAGCACCAAAGCGTTGTCGAATATCGTCCCGGGCGGCAACGCGGCTGGATCGGCCCTTGGATATCGCCTCCTCACACTGTCGGGAATCAGCGGCCCCGACGCTGGTTTCGCGATAGCGACAGCGGGCATCGGTTCGGCCGTCGTGCTCAACATCATTTTCTGGACTGGCCTGATTGTATCTATTCCGTCCCGGGGGGTGAATCCTCTGTACGGGTTCGCCGCGATTGCCGGCATCGTCATCATGGGGGCCACCGCAGCTCTCGTCGTCGGGGTGATGGACGGCTCGGGACGGGCCGAGCGACTGTTCCGCAAGCTTGCGCGAACGATGCGGCTCGACGAAGACAAGTTTGCCGCCGTCCTCCACCAGATTGGCTACCGGCTGGAGGAGCTAACGAGTGACCGGCAACTGCTTCGCCGGGTCGTGTTTTGGGCTACCGCGAACTGGTTGTTGGATGCTGCTTCGCTATGGGTATTCCTGAGAGCCTTTGGTGGTTCGTTGAGTGTTGATGCCTTAATCGTTGCGTTC
>JAHRVJ010000043.1 GCA_019090765.1 Ilumatobacteraceae bacterium | reverse complement strand
GTTTCATCGTGATGGGACCGATCTTGGCGAGGTTGTCGCCTTCGAATTTGGCGCCAGTTGCAGGACCGTCTGCTCCGTCGACCCACCGTGCCGCGATGCACTCAGGGCTGCGAACACCCATTTTTGTGATGTCGGCCACCGCCGCGAATACCTCGCCAATTGGTTTGTTGATCGTTGTTGTTGCCGAACCGGTGATGGTGTTGGTATCAGAAGCCATTTGGGCAGCTTCGCACGTTCAGCTACATCGGGGACTATCGACCCTGTTCCGCTCGCTGTCGTCATGCGACGCTTGAACGATGGAAGATGAACCTATTGCTCCTCTCGTCGGTGCCAGCGTTTGGGAAAACAAGCTCTTTGAGCATCTCACTCACCACGCGGCGTTGGAGGGAGAGATCCTGGCGGAGTATGTATCCACCGCTGAGAATACCGAATCAAAAGCGATGGCATATCTGGTCAATTTGCTAGTCGAAGACGAACGTCGACATCACCGCTATTTCCACGATTTGGCCCTTTCGCTGAAGACTGATGCCGAACTGAGTTCGGAGGATCCGGTCGTACCACGACTTGACTTTCGAAAGGCTGACAGCGAAGAACTACTCGCTGTAACGGAACGGCTGCTGCAGCATGAGAAAGACGACGCCGCCGAGCTCAAGGACCTACGTAAGGAAATCCGAGATCTCGAAGACACGACTCTCTGGGGCCTGTTGGTTGACATCATGATCCGCGACACAGAGAAGCACATGGAGATCCTGAAGTTCGTAGTGCATCACGCAAAGCCCGAGCGACATCTCTTTCATAAGAGTTGACCTCGCGCTTGCCCAGTGAATGCCGGCCAGTGATCCTCGTTAGGTGTTTAGCCGAACGAAGTAATCATCTGCTCTGGCTTGAAGTCTTCGATCCGCGCGAGGTCCCACATCAACTGGAACCTGTCGGGGGCTGATCCTTCGATCAGAGAGTTGGGCGTGAAGCCCGGGTGAAGAGCGCCGAAGGTGAGTACTTCGCGGTGTGAGACCCGTTTGGCGACGTGGTAAGGCGTTAGTTCACGCGGATGATCAAGGCCCATCGCGGCAACTAGCTCGGCGAGCGCGTGCACTGTGTTCTTGTGGAAGTTGTGCACTCGCACTGCCTTGTCACTGACCACGAGGGCACGCTGCAAGCGGGCATCCTGGGTGGTTACTCCCACTGGACATTTGTTGGTGTGGCAGCGTTGCGACTGGATACAACCTACGGCGAACATGAATCCCCGTGCCGAATTGCACCAGTCGGCACCAAGGGACAATGCCTCACCCATCGCTGAAGCCGATACCAGCTTGCCGCTCGCGCCGATCTTGATCTTGTCGCGAATCCCAGCACCGACGAGGGTGTTGTGGACCAGCGACAACCCCTCGATTAATGGTGTACCGAGAGAGTTGGAGAACTCAAGTGGTGCGGCTCCGGTTCCGCCTTCCCCTCCGTCGACCACGATGAAGTCGGGAAGGGTGCCGGATTCGATCATTGCTTTGACGATGGCCATGAACTCGATCGGGTTTCCGATGCAAATCTTGAAGCCCACGGGTTTCCCGCCAGACAACTCGCGCAGCTGAGCGATAAATGCCGTCATCTCCATTGGCGTCGAGAATGCTTTGTGGTAGGTCGGGGAAAACACGTCTTGGCCAGCGGGAACCAGCCGGGCCTCTGCTATTTCTTCGGTGACCTTGGCGCCCGGGAGAATTCCACCGTGGCCGGGCTTGGCCCCTTGGCTGACCTTGATTTCGATCATCTTTACTTCTGGGCGGGCCGCGTTCTGCTCGAACAGTTCCGGATCAAAATTGCCATCCTCGGCGCGGCACCCGAAGTAGCCGGTTCCGACTTGCCAAATGATGTCTCCACCATGTTCGAGGTGATACTTGGATAGCCCACCTTCGCCGGTGTCGTGAGCGAAGTTGCCCATTTTGGCCCCTGAGTTCATGGCTCGAACCGCAGCCTTGCCGAGCGCGCCGAAGCTCATCGCAGAGATATTCAGCAGTGAGGAAGAATAGGGGTGTTCGCACTGCGGACCGCCGATCGTGACCCGAAGAGCGCTTTCCGGATCGTCGGGGACCGGATGCGGGGCGACTGAGTGGAGCATGAACGTGTAGCCGTCGGCGTAGACATCCAGCTCGGTTCCGAATGGTTTTTCGTCCGGAACCGACTTGGCTCGCTGGTACATGAGCGATCGGGTGTCGCGGTTGAAAGGGCGACCGTCGGTGTCGTTTTCAACGAGATACTGGTGGAGCTCCGGTCCGGCATCTTCGAGCATGAAGCGCATGTGACCGATGATTGGATAGTTGCGCAGGATGCTGTGTCGCGGTTGAAAGAAGTCGTAGATGCCGACCAGGCTGAGCAGCCCGGCGGCGATGGCAAAGATCCAGTAGATCGGGTGAACAAATCCCAATGCGACTAGTGCAATGGTGAGCGCCAACGCGGCCCAGAGGACCTTGGTGCGTGCGTTCTCAATCATGTATCTACCTCTGAGTTGTTGGGTTCATTGAACTGATCATCTTCGTTCCCAGACCAGTCGATTCGGGCTTTGTCTGGGTTGTCGGGAATTGCTGGTGCGTGGTTGTGGGTAATCGAATCCCACCCCCAGGTAATGAAGGTGTCGACGCGATCTCGAACGGAGCTGAGCAGCCAGGCGTGCACACCAAGCCAGGCCGCGTGGGCGACAGGGCCGTGCAGTTCATGGTGCTTGCTACCAACCTCAGCAACTGCGGCGTGCCGACCGATCATCGCCATGATCCCCTTGTCGTGATACTTGAAGGGGGATGGCGCCTCACCTGTGACGTCAGCGAGGATGCTGTTGGCGGCTGCCTCGCCGGCCTGGAGTGCTACAGCACCTAGTTGCGGCAACGGGTCTCCGTTGGAGTCGGCCGCAGTTGCGGTGTCACCAATTGCGTAGATTCCGGGGTGGCCGTCGACCGAGAGGTCGGCGCCGGTGGTGATGCGTCCGTGCGGCCCATGGGGAAGTTCTTCTGTCCCAGGGAGCATCGGCGTCTTCAGGCCGCCGGCCCAGACGACGCAATGCGACTTGATCTCTGACCCGTCTGCGAACGTTACGCGGCCGGGTTCGATGGCCGTAACTGAGCGACCGAACTCAAGTGTGACCCCCTTTTCTTCCAGCGCCGTGGCGGCATACCTGTGCGCGCTTTCAGAAAACGGTCCCAATACAACTGATCCGCGATCGACGAGGATCACTCTGGCTCGTGACACGTCAAGATCGTGATAGCGCCCTGGCATCACATCGCTGACCATGTCGGCTAGTGAGCCAGCGATCTCCACACCGGTTGCGCCTCCACCGACGATCACGAATGTTAGGGCTCCACGATCAATTAGTTCCGGATTGCGTTCGGCGTCTTCGAAGACTCCGATAATTCGATCGCGCAGCCTGGTTGCGTCTGGCGCGGTGTATAGCGCGAAGCTGTGTTCTTCGGCACCTTGAATCCCGAAGAAATTGGGTTGGGCACCGTTGGCCAAAATGAGATGGCTGCCCTCAAAGGTGGACCCCTCCGAGGTAGTCACCGAATTGGCAGCCGGATCGACGGAGGTGATCGTCGCGTTTTGGACGTTGACTGTTTTGTCGTGACGGAATAACTCGCGTAGCGGTCGCATCACGTCGGTCTGGGCCAGTTGAGCCGTGGCAACTTGATAAAGCAACGGTTGAAACTGGTGGTAGGTGTTCTTGTCGATCAACGTGACGGCAACGTTGTGTTTGGCTAGCTGTTTCGTGGCGGCGACGCCAGCGAAACCACCGCCGACAACCACAACGTGCGTGGATTGGGCTTCAGTCGAAGACATGCCCGTGTACGTATCGTTCGGCCGAGCCCGCGGCTTCGGTGAGTGCGGCCACATTGTCCTTAGTGAAGAAACCCTCGTAGCCGTGGCAGCGTTCTACGTACTCGGTGATCAGCAGCGAGAAGGGTGAAGCCTTCGAGAAGATCTGTTTCAAGTTGGGCTCGTCTTTGCATTCCCCCACAACGTGGGCGAGAAACTCCGTGCCCATGTCTTGTAGCTCGCGGACCACGTAGTCGACGTTCTTCTCAGTCGCGACATGACCGTCGAGAACCGTGTAGGCCATGTGATGCATGCGTCGCCCGAAGTTGCGTACGAAGTCTTCGGTCGGCATCGGAAGGTTGTCGAAGGAGTTGATGAACGAAGGGGTGTTGTTCGCGGTAAACACACGCGCCGGCGAGACCTTTTCGTCCGTGACGTTGGGGTTGCGTGTGACGTTCGTAGACGAGTTCATTTCGGCGATGTTGTACGCGCCCCAGAAGTAGTACGGCACCATTGTCAGGTACTCGAGAATTGCACTCTCGCGGTCGCCTGAGAGGATGCGGGTCGCGAGGTGATCGATTCCCAAGACGAGGCCGTCGATGCCATGCTCTACCTGGAGGGCTGCTGCGGCGTCGATGCGGGCGAGTTCATCTGGCGCGAGAGTCAGCCGTTCGCCGAACCCGAGAGCATCGAAGTCGTCCATTTCAACATCGACATATCCGACCCGGTTGTACGTGTAGTCGGACAGGAAGGTGAACGTGAGGTGATCGCGGCAGTAGAAACTGTTCTGCTGGTCACCTTCGTAAACGAACCGAACGTTCTGAGGTTCAAGAGCGGCGCGGACGTCGCCTACCGACGATGTCTTGTAGATCTCTCCGACATATCGAGCGTTCGGTTTTGCCCGCGATAGCGGGTAGAGCAGGTTCCATTCGGTGATTTCGTCGGTGTAGGTCGCGCTGAGCGGTTCGAGCACAATCAGTCGCGGGTATTCGGGCCGCGAGGCAAGGATGAAGATGCGGTGGGTATCGCTGAGCCGAGTATCGGTGAGCCGGTAGGGGCCCATCGCGGCTAGTTCGGCCAAGTAGGAGATGCCGTCGCCGTGATCGAGTTGGATGACGACGCCAGCCATTTCCTTGACGAGTTCGTCAAGACCGGAGTCGGCGCGCCGCTGGTAGATGCGCGGCAGGTATTCGTTGAAGAGCTCAGAGTTCTCTTTGTCGCCGAGAGATTTGTAGTTGATGAGGTCCATGTTGGGCTTACTCCGGTTGTCTCGATGTCAGGTTGTTGACGGTGTCGTGGTTAGGCGAGGTAGCTGCGGTACTCGGGCTGCCATGTGGCAGCGTCGATTGCTTGTTCGAGTTCGGCTGCCGTGGTGGCTGGTGCCAGTCCGTCATCTTGGGCCTGCTTGGCTACCGCAACTGCGATCCGGCGACTAACACTGCGGACCTCTGCAAGCGGTGGCAGGATGCCTTCGTTGGCATCAGTTGTCTTAACCGATGCGGCGAGCGCCTCGGCGGCGGCCATGAACATGTTGTCGCTGACGCGGGTTGCCTTACTAGCGACCACTCCCAGCCCGACGCCAGGGAATACGTAGGAGTTGTTGCTCTGGGCGATCTTATGGGTGACACCGTTGATGGTTACCGGGTCGAACGGGCTGCCTGTAGCAACGAGTGCCGTACCGTTGGTCCACGTGAGGACATCTTCGGCGGTGGCCTCGGCGCGCGTCAAGGGGTTTGATAGCGGCATGATTAACGGGTGGTCATCGCCGCTGGCCATTGCGCGAATGACGTCTTCGGTAAACAGGCCGCGGACGCCGGTAACGCCGATCAGCACCGATGGTTTGACGTTGCGAATCACGTCAAGCAGTGAGATTTCGGTTGCCGACGCGGTGTCCCAGCTCGAAACCGACTCGGCCTTCTGAGCCAGTGGTTCTTGAAACGATTGCAGATCGTCCATGTCGTCAGTTAGGAGACCGTTGCGGTCGACCATGAACAGATTGGCGCGGGCTTCGGTGTCAGATGCTCCAGCACGGACCATTCCGGCGACGAGTTGTTCGGCGATCCCAGTTCCCGCGGTGCCCGCGCCAAGAATCACAACGCGCTGATCGGTTAGCTCACGTCCGGTAAGTCGGCCGCCGGACATCACCGAAGCGAGAGCGACAGTCGCGGTTCCCTGAATGTCGTCGTTGAACGTGCACAGCCGATCGCGATAGCGGTCGAGGAGACGGTGGGCGTTGTGCTCAGCGAAGTCTTCCCATTGCAGTAACACTTCTGGGAACACGTTGGTTACCGCTTGGACGAACGCTTCGATGAATGCGTCGTACTCCTCGCCTGTGAGGCGCTCGTGTCGCCAACCGAGGTAATCAGGGTGGTCGCGACGTTCGGTGTTATTGGTGCCGACATCGAGCACGATCGGGAGCACCGTTGCAGGATCTATTCCCGCACAGGCCGAATAGAGCGACAACTTGCCGATCGGAATCCCGAGGCCGTCGGCGCCTTGATCGCCTAAACCAAGGATTCGTTCGCCGTCGGTGACAACGATTACCGCGACCTTGTCGCGCGGAGCGGAGCGGAGCATTTTTTCGATCCGCTCACGGTCGGGCCACGAGACGAAGAGTCCGCGATGATGCTGGTAGATGCGGCTGAACTGCTGGCAGGCCTCACCGACGGTAGGGGTGTAGACCAGCGGAAGCATCCCGTCGATGTCATCGACCAGTAGGCGGAGAAACAACGTTTCGTCATAATCCTGAACCCCGCGGAGCAACTCGTGGCGGGCGAGGTCTGTGGTCTCAAGTTCGAGCTGAGAGCGGATCCGATCGGCGCGTTGTTCGATCGTCTCGACATTGGTTGGTAGGAGGCCGTGGAGACCGAACGCATCGCGCTCAACTAGTGAGAATGCGGTGCCCTTATTGAGCAAGGGTTTCGAGAGCAGCTCAACACCGCGCTCTTGAACGTGAACTGGTTCTAGATGTTCGTTCAAAAACGTCTCCCCGAGGTTGGTGGACCAGCAATGAAGGCCACGTCGGTTTCCGAGGCTACATCACGTGAGACCATCGGGTGGATGCTCTCTCCGGTATGGTCGCGTCAGTCGCGAGAACCTGAGGGGAGGGTTTCCAGTGAAGCTAAGCGAACTGCGCGTTTCACATCTGCTGGCGTCGTTCTCGGTTGCTGCCCTGGTCATTTCTGGTTGCGCTTCATCCGATGACGACGAGGCTCAGCGACTAGCTGGCCAGTTAGTGAGCTCATTACACAGCGAGGATCTAGCGCCGCGTCTTACCGTGGATGTGGCAGCCGCGCTGTATGGCACGGACGCCGCGACAGTTTGTGAGGCCTTCGATGGTCCGCTGAGTTCGGCCGAGCGGATCATCTTGCTTGGCAACCCGAGTGGCCGTCGACCTAAGACGATAACTACCGACTCAGTGTCGTACGTCCGGCTAGTCGTCGAAACGTACTGCCCGGAACGCAGCGAGTATCTCGCTGATGTTGTCGATGAACTCGACCCATTTGAGTCGCAGTGACGCGCACCGTATGACAGCTTCGGAGTCTTCTCCATCCTCGGGTGGTCAGCAGTCGCTTCTCGGCTGGCCAGCCTTGGCGATGCTGATGGTCGCTGGTGTCGGCAGCATTGCGCAACTCTCCGATTCGGCGAGTTTTGGCCTCGGCGCGGTCACGGTCTACTTGATCCCCGCGTTACTGTTTCTGCTGCCGGTCGGCCTCGTGTCGGCTGAGTTGGCGACAAGTCGGCCGGGCGGCATCTTCGTTTGGGTTCGTGACGCGTTCGGAGACCGCATCGGCTTTCAAGCGACCTGGTTCGTATTTATGAACAGCGTCACGCTGTATCCGTCGTTGCTTTCTTTTGGTGCCGCTTCGCTTGCCCATGCCTTCGGGCGGCCTGATCTGGCCTCCAACGGCGTTTACATGGGTGCGGTGGTCTTGGTTGTTTTTTGGCTTGCCACCTACATCGTCAGCAGGGGAATGAATGCCACGACCGGGATCAGCAATATCGGGTTGATTGCGGGCACGATTATTCCGGTGCTGTTTCTGATTTTCTTCATGTGTGCCTGGTTGATTGATTCCAAGCCATCTCAGATTCCCTTTGCCGTTGGTGACCTGGCCCCACCGTTCGACGGGCTATCGAGTATTGCTTTGGTCGTGGGCACATTCGTCGCGTTCGCCGGTCTCGAAGTAAACGCAGTTCACATTTCGCGGCTGAAAGGGCCGCCCCGTAACTATGTCAAGGCCGTCGCGGTGGCTGCGGTGCTGGTCTTCACGATGTACCTGCTCGGTTCGCTAGCGATTTCTGTCGCGGTTCCCGACGCGTCACTTGAACTCACGTCGGGGGCATCGCAGGCGTTTGAGGTTTATGCGGACGGTTTTGGGGTGCCGGGATTGTCGAAGGTGTTGTCCGGTTTGCTTGTCGTCGGAGCACTCGCCGCGTCTATCGCGTGGATTGCCGGCCCGAGCCGCAGCATGTGGCTGGTTGGCAAGGCGGGGTATCTGCCGCGTTCGTTGCAGCGGACCAACAAGAACGATGTTCAGATGTCGTTGCTGCTGTTTCAGGGAGCGATCGTGACTCTGCTCGCATTGGTCTTCGTTGTTTCACCAAATACGTCTTCCGCGTTCGCCATTCTGCAAGATATTTCGATCATCTTGTACATGTTGATGTACATCGTGATGTTTGCCGCCGCGATCCGACTCCGCCGCATCGACAAGGGCATCGATCGCCCAATCAGGATCCCAGGTCTTCCGGTGGTGGCGATAGTCGGTGGGTCGGCCGCTGTGGCGGCGATAGTTCTGGGGATCACGCCACCCTCGGGATACGCCTCAACCAGTTTCTTGATGTACGCAACCATTGTGATCTCCGGTGTTATCGTGCTCGGGCTACCTCCGCAGATCATCTATCGGCTTCGCCGAGCCTCTTGGAAGACAGATGTCCAGGGCATCGAAGAACTCGAAGCCGATGAGACGTAGCAGTTCGTTGTCTGACCCTTAACAAAGGAATCAAATCAGTGGGTACTTGGCTTGCCAGACACCGCAAGGCTGTCGTATTTGTATGGATCGCAATCTCGATTGGGCTGTCAGTGGGCGGGCGCATCGCCGATGGCCAGCCCAGCACTTCGTTCAACTTGCCCGGCAGCGAGTCTCAGCAGGCCCTGGACCTGCTTGAGGAGGCTTTCCCAGCGTTGACCGATGCCTCAGTGACGGTCGTCTATCAGGTTGAGAGCGGCACGATCGACGACTCGACCAACGCTCCCCTGATTGACAAGACGGTCAAGGCACTCGGTGGTCTGGATCAGGTGAGCAAGGTCTCCAGTCCTACTCAGATCCCAGACAAGTTCTTCGACGTCTCTTCCAGCAAGACGATTGCGTACTCGACCGTCTCGTACGACACGTCACTAACCGACGTATCCACCTCGGCCTTCGCAGACCTGGTGGGCGCGGTCACTCCGGCGCGCGACGCAGGAATGAACGTCGACATCGATGGTGCTCTCGTCGACAACCAGAACCCGCCTACCGGCGGGCTGTCCGACTATGCCGATTTGATCAGCATCATTGTTGCGATTCTGATCATCACGCTGGCTTTTGGTGCCCCAATCGTGTCGCTGATGCCGATTGTGGTCGCGCTCGCGGCCCTCTCGGTCAGTCTTTCCACCCTGTCGTTCATCGAGAATTGGACGGCGATCTCTGCCATCGATGAGGTCTTGGGCACGATGCTGGCACTTGGCGTGGGCATTGACTACTCCCTGCTGATCATCAACCGTCACCGCCAATTACGTGCCGATGGAAGGTCGGTGCTCGACTCAATTGGAGGATCATCGTCCACTGCGGGCGTGTCGGTGGTCCTGGCTGGAACCACCGTATGTGTCGCAACCTGCGCGCTTGCCGTGGTCGGAGTCCCGATGGTCACCAAGCTCGGTCTTACCGCGGCGATGTTTGTTGCCTTTACTGTTCTCGCAGCTCTCACTCTGCTACCGGCGCTGCTTGGCTTTGCAGGGGAGAACCTTGACCGCTGGGGGCTTCCCTGGGTCGAGTCGAAGTCGAAGTTCTGGCCGAGTTGGGCAGCGACCAATAAGCGGTTCCGTTGGCCGCTCGCCATCGTTCCCCTATTGGTGCTGGGCTTGGCATTCTTTGCTGTACCTAGCGCCGATCTCGGGATTATCGACGATGGCAGCTTGCCGACGAGTCTCACTCAGCGCCGCGCGTTCGACAATATTGCAACCGGTTTTGGCGTCGGCGCAAACGGGCCGTTGCTCATCGTGGGCGAGATCCCTGAAGGCGCGGACAAAAAGGAAGTCATCGACGCGGCGCAGTCGCTGGTCAAGACGCTCAAGGCCACAGATGGTGTTGCTAGCGCTTCGCCTCCCCGTTTCGGTGGTCCCAGCGGAAGCGCGCTGAACACGATCATCGAATCAGAAGAAGCTGC
>JAHRVJ010000374.1 GCA_019090765.1 Ilumatobacteraceae bacterium | reverse complement strand
CGCGGCGGCCAAACTAGACACTCACGACCAGGGGAGCAATCCGTGTATCCAGGAATTCACGCAGCGTCGAGGCCAGATCATCCTGCGGTGATCATGGGGCAATCTGGCGAGGTGGTCACCTATCGGCAGCTTGATGAGCGGTCGAACCAGCTAGCGCGACTATGGCGCGATCGCGGTCTTACCCGCGGCGACCACGTGGCGATCTTCAGTGAAAATCAGCCACGTTTCTTCGAGGTGATGTGGGCGGCGCTGCGCTCGGGACTGTACGTCACCACGGTTAACAGCTACCTCTCGCCCGAAGAGGTTGCCTACATTCTCAACGACTCCGGCGCGCGCTCGCTGGTGACCACCAATGCAAAGGCCGATGTCGCCGCCGAGGCGCTGAAGGACGCTCCGGGAGTGGAACTCGCTCTACTAATCGGTGAGCCAGATGCGCGTTTCGAGCAGTACGTCGACGCGATCGCGACAATGCCGGCTGCGCCGCTCGATGAGGAGCCCGCTGGCGAGACAATGCTCTACTCATCAGGAACAACCGGTCGCCCCAAGGGCATCAAGCGCGAGCTCAGTGATCGATCAATCGCCGAAGGAACGAGCTCAACCGCCCTCGTGAGTGGTCTGTTCGGGATGAACGAGGACAGCGTCTACCTCTCCCCCGCTCCCCTCTATCACTCGGCCCCCATCGGGTTTTGCCTCGGCGTGCAATCGATGGGTGGCACCGTCATCGCAATGGAGAAGTTCGATCCACTTGAGTCCCTGCGACTCATCGAGAAATACAAGGCAACTGATTCGCAATGGGTCCCGACGATGTTTGTGAGGATGCTCAAACTCTCCGACGAGGAGCGAGCAAGGTACGACGTCTCCTCAATGAACGTCGCCGTTCACGCCGCGGCACCGATCTCGGTCGAAGTTAAGCAGAAGATGTTCGACTGGTGGGGCCCTGTCTTGTGGGAGTACTACGCCGGAACCGAGCTGAACGGCTTCTGCCTTGTTAGGCCTGAGGAATGGATTGAGCGTCCCGGCACCGTCGGCACCCCGCTGATCGGTGAAGTACACATTCTCGACGACCTTGGCAACGAGGTCCCCGCTGGTGAGCAGGGCACGGTCTACTTCGGCGAAGGTCCGCCGTACGAATACCACAACGCCCCTGAGAAGACTGAAGAATCGAAGGACCCCCAGGGACATGGCTGGACCACCCTCGGCGATGTCGGCTACGTCGATGAAGATGGGTGGGTGTTCCTCACGGACCGCAAGACGTTCATGATCATTTCCGGTGGAGTCAACATCTACCCTCAGGAAATTGAAGACTGCCTGGCGATGCACCCCAAGGTCGCGGATATCGCCGTGTTCGGTATCCCCGACGACGAGATGGGCGAGGCCGTTCAGGCCGCCGTTCAGCCAGCGGAGGGAATCGCTGGCGACGACGAGCTTGAGGGCGAGCTACGGGCGTACGTGCGTGAACACCTGGCGCATTTCAAGTGCCCTAAGGCCTTCGAATTTCACGAAGAACTCCCGCGGCTCCCGACGGGCAAGCTCTACAAGCACAAGCTGCGTGCCCCCCACTGGGAAAACCGCGGGAGCAGCATCTGATGACTGGGGGCCTGATCCACGAGATGCGCCACAACTCGGTTTTGTAGCGCGATGCCCCCCAGCAATGCTGACTTCGATGTGATCGTCGTAGGTGCCGGATTCGCGGGCGTATACCAGTTGCATCGGTTACGTTCCCTCGGCTTCAAAACGCTCCTCCTCGAAGCGGGTTCGGGCCTCGGCGGCATCTGGCACTTCAACCGCTATCCAGGCGCCCGGTGCGATTCAAACGTCCCCGTTTACGAATTCTCCGACGAGGAATTATGGCGCGACTGGTACTGGGACGAACGCTTTCCCGAATCTGGCGCCATGCGACGCTATTTTGAGCACGTCGACGAGAAATGGCAGTTGAGTCGCGACATCCGCTTCGATACACGGGTCAGCTCCGCGACATGGGATGAAGAGAGTCTCCAATGGTGCATCGAGTCGACCAGCGGTAGCTCACTGACTGCCAGGTTCGTGGTTGTCTGCACAGGATTCGCCTCCAAACCATACACACCCGACTTTGAGGGCCTCGCCAGCTTCGATGGCGTCTGTCACCACACCGCACTGTGGCCACAGGATGGCCTCGACATGACAGGCAAACGCGTCGGCATCGTCGGCACCGGGGCCAGCGGAGTGCAGGTCGTGCAGGAGGCGGCGAAGATCGCGGCCGAAGTCTATGTCTTTCAGCGAACTCCGATTACTGCTCTAGCAATGCAACAACGGAAGCTGAGTCGCGCCGATCAAGACGAGATGAAGCACGATTACCCCGACATGTTTCAACGACGAACGAAGTCCTTCGGTGGCTTCGACTTCCGGGGGCGTACCGAGTCGGCGCTCGAACTCTCAGCAGAGGCCCGCAACGCAGGTTTTGAAGAGATGTGGCAGGAAGGTGGGTTCAGCTTCTGGGCGAGCAATTTCGCAGATGTGATGCTCGACGAGGAGGCCAATCGCACTGCATACGATTTCTGGCGGAGCAAGGTGATCGAACGCATCGGTGATCCTCAGACCGCAGAGATGTTGGCTCCAACCGAACCTCTCCACCCGTTTGGCGTAAAACGTCCCTCACTTGAGCAGACCTACTATGACTCCTTTAACCAAGACAATGTGACCCTTGTTGACCTACGTGCAACTCCGATCGAGCGGATTACTGGCAATGGGCTGAAGACCTCCGACGGCGACTACGAGTTCGACATCTTGGTGATGGCCACCGGCTTCGATGCCGTCACCGGTGGGCTGACCG
Source organism: Ilumatobacteraceae bacterium (assembly GCA_019090765.1). Classification (GTDB taxonomy): domain Bacteria; phylum Actinomycetota; class Acidimicrobiia; order Acidimicrobiales; family Ilumatobacteraceae; genus Sva-07. The sequence goes on along the minus strand of JAHRVJ010000374.1, from coordinate 3,861 downwards.
CCATCGATATTCGCGGCAGCAAAGGGCAGTCACTCAAGGAGAATTGGGCCGACGGCGTCAAAACCCACCTCGGCTTGTCGAGCGCCGGATTCCCGAACCTGATTTATCTCTATGGGCCACAGAGCCCATCAGGATTCTGCAACGGACCGACCTGCGCCGAACAGCAGGGAGGCTGGGTGGTGCAACTGCTCGCTGACCTACGCGACCGTGGCGTGACCCGAATCGAAGCAACGCCCGAGGCCGAAGAAGCCTGGAGCACACAGGTCCGAACGATCAGCGAGTTCACCCTGTTTGACAAGGCCGACTCCTGGTACGTGGGCGCCAACATCCCCGGCAAGAAACGGGAACTGCTGAACTACCCCGGCGGAATTCCGATGTATATGCAGCAGTGCGATAGCTGTGCGGAGAACGAATACAGCGGCTTCGAGCTGCGCCCCATGGCTAGCGATGGGTCCTGACGCTACGTAGTCAGTCGGGCCACGCCATCGGCTCGGGCTGCGGCCGCGACAGCCTCGGCGACTCGGACTGAAACGGACGGGTCAAACACCGACGGCATGATGTGTGTCTCGGTGAGCTCGGCGTCGGGAACTGACGCCGCTATCGCCTCGGCAGCGGCCAACTTCATTCCATCAGTTATTTCCGATGCTCGCGTGTCTAGTGCTCCACGGAAGATCCCTGGAAAGGCCAGCACGTTGTTGATCTGATTTGGGTAGTCGCTGCGCCCGGTACCCAGTACCCGCACCAGGCCTTCGACCAACTCGGGGCGAATCTCTGGGTCGGGATTGGCCATCGCAAACACGACGGGGTCGTTGCCCATGTTCTGCACATCTTCAACAGTGAGCACATCAGGTGCGCTCACGCCGATAAACACATCGGCGTCGTGCATCACATCAGACAGCGACCCCTGCTTGCGGTCGGGGTTGGTCTTCTCCGCGAACCACTGCTTCCAAGAGTTGAGGCCATCTCGACCGTCGTACACCGCCCCTCTGCTGTCGACGCCAACAATGTGCGTCGCCCCCGCTCCCAAAAGGATCTTGCCAATCGCGACCCCCGCCGCACCAACGCCGGAAATGACGATCGAGAGATCAGCCATCTTCTTTCCGGTAATCCGTAACGCGTTCTCGAGCGCCGCCAGCGCGACGACCGCAGTGCCATGCTGATCATCGTGGAAGACGGGGATATCGAGACGTTCCTTCAACGCCTCCTCGACTAGAAAGGCGCCGGGCGCCGCGATGTCCTCAAGGTTGATCCCGCCAAAGGTTGGGGCCAGCCGCACAACGGTCTCAATGATCTCCTCGGGGGTGGACACATCAAGACAGATAGGAAATGCGTCAACGCCACCAAACGCCTTGAACAACAGTGCTTTGCCTTCCATCACCGGCATTGCCCCCTTCGGTCCGATATCACCGAGCCCGAGCACGGCCGTTCCGTCGGAGACGATCGCCACTGTGTTCTTCCGGATCGTATAGCTGTCGGCGAGGGCCGGGTCCTCAGCAATCGCTGTACAGACTCTTGCAACACCGGGCGTGTACGCCATGGAGAGGTCATCCTGGTCGCCTACTGAGCAAAGCGGCAGCACCTCGATCTTGCCGCCTTCGTGCATCCGGAACGTGCGGTCCCACCAGTCGTGCAGCGTTATGCCTTCTGTGCCGCGCACTGCTTCGACGACAACAGACTGGTGTTCAACACTCTTGCAGTTGACGACAATTTCACGGTCAACGACCGCGCCTTTAGCCACGAAGGAGTCAACCGCGTAGATGTTGCCGCCGGCCTCCCCAATCGAGGCCGCCAGTTTGCCGAGTACGCCTGGCACATTGTTCAGCGTGACGCTGATAGTGATCGAGTATTGGGTGGCCGGAGGCTTCGACATCATGCAACAAATCTAACGCACGATCATCGCCCCAACCTTCGGTTATCGAGAGTCCAACGACAGCGACCTATCCGGGTGGGGTTGAATGATCGGTCATGGTTCCTAAGGAACACCGCAGGAACCATGACCGATCACTTCTGTGTCGATCTTGGGGAGTTACGACATCCCAAGACTGGGAGCAGGATCGGCCTCGGCCAAGATCTGCTCAACAACCGGTCCGAGCTCGGAAGGGTCCCACTTGGCTTGCTTGTTCTGCTCGGGCCCAGGCGCCCAGCCGTTGGCGATCGACAGCTTGCCGCCAGCCACGTTGAAGACACGGCCGGTTACACCGGCGGCTTCCTTACTTCCAAGCCAGACCACGATCGGCGAGATGTTCTCGGGAGCATAAGCATCAAACCCGCCTTCCTCGACTGCAGCAGACATCGCTCCGAGGCCAAGATTCTCGGTCATCCGGGTCAACGCCGCTGGCGCGATCGCGTTGACCGTAACGCCGTAGCGGTCCAGCTCCTTCGCCGCGATGATCGTCATTGCGGCGATGCCAGCCTTCGCTGCGCCATAGTTGGTTTGGCCAGGATTGCCGTAAAGGCCTGAGCCTGACGAGGTGTTGATGATGCGTGCATCGTTTGTCTCGCCCGCCTTAGAGCGCTCGCGCCAGTAGGTCGCCGCCCAATGCATCGGGCCGAAGGTGCCCTTGAGGTGCACTTTGATGACCGCATCGAACTCGTCTTCGCTCATGTTGACCAACATGCGGTCCCGCAAGATGCCCGCATTGTTGACGACCACATCGAGGCCACCGAACGCCTCCACCGCCGTGTCGATAAGTCGCTTGGCCCCCTGGAAGTCGGAGATGTCGTCGCCGTTCGCTACCGCTTCACCACCAGCATCGCGAATCGCGTCGACCACTTCGCCAGCAACACCGGTTGCAGATCCGCTGCCATCAACCTCAGCACCGAGGTCGTTCACAACAACCTTGGCCCCCTCCGCAGCGTAGGCAAGGGCGTGTTCTCGCCCGATGCCGCGTGCCGCGCCGGTGATGACAACGACTCGTCCGTCGCAAATTCCAATCATGATCGTTCCTCCGTATTGGTTCGTGCGCCCGTCTTTAGAGCCAAGACGCTCATCAGATACTGTCACACCAACGGTTCAAGGCAACTAAGCGAAGTCGCAGAAACAAGCAAGGGGACAGCAATGGATGAATCAGCAGCACTCGGATTTTGGGCGATTGCCGAAGCCGACCCAGAGCGCCTCGCGCTCGTTGATGCTCAGGGAACCACCTCAACCTTCGCCCAATTGGAGCAGCGATCGAACCAGCTTGCCAACGGGTTGCGGTCGCTCGGACTAAAGCGCGGCGACGGCGTGGCAATCGTTCTTCCCAACGAATCACAGTTTGTCGAGCTTTACCTCGCGGCCATGCAGACCGGGCTGTACCTCACCTGCGTCAACTTCCACCTCACCGGTCCTGAAATTGCCTACATAGTCAACGATTGCGAAGCCCAAGTGCTCGTCATCCACGATCGCTATGGCGATGCAGGCGTCGGAGCAGCGCCGGAGCTTAACCTCCCCGCCGAAAACCGATTCTCAATCGGATCGGTCGACGGCTACCGGCCGTTCGAAGAACTTGCAGAAGGCCAACCCACCACTCCCCCGGCCGATCGCTCGCCCGGAACTTCGATGCTGTACACCTCCGGCACCACCGGTCGCCCGAAGGGAGTCCGCCGCCCATTGCCTGAAGGCGACGTGAACGCTGCGGGACTCGCTGGATCGATGCTCTCGATGTTGTTCGACATCGCGCCGGGGCCAGGCGTCCACCTAGTTGCGGGCCCGCTCTATCATGCGGCTCCGCTCGCCTTCGGTATGGGTGCGATGCACCTCGGACAAACGATGTTGCTCGTCGACAAGTGGACCCCCGAAGGCACGCTGAAGCTGATCCAAGAGTGGGGAGTGACCAGCAGCCACATGGTGCCAACGATGTTCCATCGGTTACTTGGGCT
>JAHRVJ010000373.1 GCA_019090765.1 Ilumatobacteraceae bacterium | reverse complement strand
CTTCGGAGAACCCGATCAATCCGAGGTAGTCACGCGGGAACTGCGACGTGATCAGGCTATGCAGTGCCATCGCCACCTTCTTGGCTGGCAGAAAGTTGTCGCGCATCTGCATCGACATCGACAAATCGAGCATCAGCACCGTGGAAGATCGAGTCAGGTGCTCGGTTCGCTCGATCTCAAAGTCGTCCGGATGCAGACGGACCGGCGTTCCGCCAACACCTTCACTTGCACCACGCCGCAACGCGTTACGAATCGTACGGTTCAGGTCGAGCTGAAACGGGTCGCCGTATTCGTATGGCTTGGTGTCGTAGGTGCGTTCGTGGCCTTGCCCAAGATTATTGGTTTGATGTTGACCAATTTTGTCATTGGTCAGCTTCGAGAACAACTCACGCAGTGCGTTAGAACCGATCTTGCGGAGCCCCTTCGGGGTTAGTTCGAGGCGGCCTTCCTGTTGCTCGATGAGCCCAGCCTCCTCCAACATTTTCGTCAGTTCAGCCAACCGTTCCAGTGACTTGGCGGCATCGTCGCCCATCAGATCCCGAACCCGATCCAGATCGGCTTCGGCCAATGCCCCCGGGCTCGACGCGTTACGCAAAAGGTTCTCGAGTTGGTCGAGATCGCCCAGGTCTTGCATGGCCTCCATCGCCTCACCGAAGCCCATTGGGTCCTGGCCCTCAAAGTCGTAGCTGCGCTGCCAGTTCATTTGCGGGAACATTTGCTGCAGGTTCCCTGACAGTTGCTGCATCTGCCACTGCAGATCCATATCTTCGAGAAGCTGATCGGAGAGTTGCTGCAACTGAGCCCGCTGTTCGGGCGTCATCGAGTTCATCATGGCCTGCATCGCAGCCATCCGCTTAGCCATCTGTTCGAGCAGTTCTTCAACGCTTTCGGGGTTCTCGGGGAAAAAGTCCCCGAACTCTTCCATGAACTGCTCGAAGCCAGGATCATCGCCACGCTGATACTTCTGGAGCATCTCGTTGAGCGCGGCCATCATGTCTTTCATTCGCGCCATGTCGTCAGCAGACATGTCTTGCATGGCGCCGCTCATCTGGTCGACCGCCTGTTGCATCATCTGCTCGCGCAGCTTGTCTTTGAGCTCCTCGAACCGCTGTCGGGCCTCAGCCGATTCGAAATCGTACGCATCGAGCTCGCGCATTTTCCCGGCTAGATCATCGGGCATCAGATCGAGGCGCATGTTTCGTTCTTCGGCGGCGGCCTGTGCGTTTTCGGCGCGTCGATCATCGCCAGAGTTCATTGCATCGCGTTCGGAATTCTCGATCGCGTGACGCTCCTCGTCGATGATGTCATCGAGTGCAGCCTTGACTTCGTCGTAGACCCCACCCAGGTCCGAATTCTCCAACCGCTCCTGACGCTCTTGGCGGAGGCGTTCCAAGACTTCGCGGAGGCCCTGCATGCGCTCGCCATTCTGATCTCGGAGGCCGTCTTGCATCATCCGCCGCAGCGCGGCATTGACGTCGCCGTGGTAAAGCAGGTCGTCGGTCAAGTCGTCAAAGGCCGCGTCGGCGTCGAATTCGAAACCAGTCTGCGTCCCGTCCCAACGGGAGTATTTGAACTTCGACGACATGTCCGAAACTTAGTGGGTCGCTCCGCCACATCGCCCTGCGGAACGAATAAACTGTGCCCATGCGTGTCCCCCGCACGTTCGTATTCGTTGACTTGTCCGGATTCACGAACTACACCGCAGCATTCGGCGACGACGCCGCGGGCCGCGTACTGGGCACGTTCCGTGGCATCGTCCGCAACGTGGCCTCCAATCGCGGGGTGCGCATCGCCAAATGGCTAGGCGACGGTTGCATGATCGTGGCCGTCGAGCAGCGCCACGCAATCGAGTTCATTCTCGACCTGAAGCGGCTAGCTGCCGATGTCTGCGCGCCGCTCACCGTTCGCGCCGGTCTCGCCACTGGCCATGCGCTGCTTTTCGAAGGTGACGACTACATCGGTTCCGCGGTCAATATGGCCTCGCGCCTGTGCGACCATGCCCGCGGTGTTGAGGTACTGATGCCGACGATGCAACTCGACCGCCTACCTGAAGGTGTCGAAGCCAACCCACGCGGCGAAGTTGAACTACGTGGTTTCCCCGGAGCGATCGACATTGTTGAACTGTCAGGTGTTCCGCTGGAAGCAGTCGTCGAGAGTTCCGACGTCTGGGCGCAGTCGCCGCCCCACTGACATCCCAGCGCATTTTCACGATGTCCTTTCTTCGCGGAGTAAACCTGACCACAGCGGCCACACTCGGATTCGCCGACGCCGCCGACATTGGACCCACCGCCGGAAACGGTTTCTACACACGGTGGCCAGATGATCTCGCGTTGCTGCAAGAAACGGGAGTCACCGATATCGGCTTGACGCTCGATTGGGCACGGCTGCAGCCTCGACCCGGCCAACTCGACGGCGATTGGATGGAGCGGTTTGAGAACATCCTCGCTGCAGCGGACGCAATCGGACTCAGGACATGGGCGACGTTGCATGACGGGTCAGTACCAAGGTGGTTCGCCAACGAGGGCGGAATCGACGACGATGAAGCACTGACCAAGTGGTGGCCCCGCTGGGTAGAACGCGTGGCAGACAAGTTCGGTGATGATGTTCAAGGCTGGATGCCGTTCGCGACAATTCCATCGGACGCGCCAGACCAACCATGGATCGACACTTGGGGGATCCTCGCCGGAGGTGTCCCACCAGTGGTCGCATCGATAGACGTTGCCGCGGAACCCGACGACGTAGGCCAGCTTGCGCTCCGGTATGCGCCGTACAGCGCCCAGCTCGGGCTGCACCTCGAGGTCGACTTCTCATCCGACTCCGATCCTGATCCGGAGCTACTCGCGGCTTGTGCGGCGGGCTGGTCAACAACGCTACGGGAAGTGCAAGAACAGGTCAGCGACAAACCGCTCGCGTTAACCAGTTTCACAGCGGGCCATACCGACGCCGACTTCGCGGGCACCATCGTCGAATCCTTTGTCGCAGTGGCAGACG
>JAHRVJ010000372.1 GCA_019090765.1 Ilumatobacteraceae bacterium | reverse complement strand
TTGTCGAGAATATTGAAGAGAGCGGACTCTGACGCGACCCCTGTTACATCGAGCAGCCCAGGGCCTGGAACGGTTGTGCAGACATCGAGGATCGCACGGGTGTATCGAGACGCCGGGTCGCTGTCGGCATCGCGAGTCTGAAGGGTGTCGAGGCAGTCGATCGGCCCACCCCTAGGTGGCCCGAAAGCGACATCGAAAGTCGCTGAAAGATCATCAGGCCAGCTCAGCGATGCGGAGAACGGGCCGCTCAAGCCACTTCCAAGTAGATCTGATACATCGAATGCTTCGCCGCTGTCAATATCGGTTGCGTCGAGGCCGTCGGCAAATCCGTTGTCTTCCCATCTGTCGAATACGAGTCGCCCGAAGCTGGCGTCTACGAGGTAGCTGGCCACACGTAGGTCCGCGCTGTCGGGTTGCAGCGGAACTGAGAGGCAGCTCGCCTCGAGTGGGTAGACGGATCCGTCGATGACAGCGGTTCCTGGGTCTGGTTCGGTTGGCGGTGGAAGGTCCTCTGAGACGGTGGTCGAGGTGGTCGAGGTAGCCGCTGGAGAAGTTGTAGTCGTCGTTGTGGAGAGAGTCGTTGCTGGCTGCACTTCGACAGTGCTCGCTGTCAGGGTGGTTGATTGCGTCGCCTCAGTTGATGAACTCGGCACCGGTTCAGATGTCGTCGTCGAGGTGGGCGTGGCTGTCGCCGCGGGTGAGTTGGTGTCGGGGAGGGTTGTCTCGCTCGCCTTGTCGGACGTGTCGTTGTTGTCGTCGTCGCTTAGGACCACTAGGAGCGTGAGCCCAACGACCAATGAGCCGACCAGGCCCGCAGCGACCGGCAGTAGCCAGGGAGGTCGTTCACCGGAGCTCCCGTCTTGAGGTGGGCCGCCCCGAGGTGGGGGAGCCCCGGGTCCGCCCGGCGACGCGCCGCCCGATCCCCCCGCCGGCGTGCTGGGGTCAGTGACCGGTAGGACCGATGTTGGGTCATCGATCGGCGGTGTCGAAGGTTGCTCTGGGCCCGATTCCGACGGAGGTGGGGATGCCGGATTGGTGTTTGCCCACACTTCGTCACTTGTTGGCTCGTCTTGGCCCATTGCCCACTCTTTCATACGCTGGTGGTCGAAAGAACTCACTGTCGTTCAAGAGTGGCGGGCCAGAGCGGCTGCGTAGGATAGTTAGCAGTAGCTTGACATTCTTCCATTGTGCGTGGTAAAGTACGCAGCACAACGGCTGATCAAGCACCCCCGGCTTGCTCAGCGCGCATGATGAAGACGCTGCCACCGGGCAGCAGAAGAGAGGAGAGCAACATGCTCGACCAAATCAACAAACTCGCGAATAACGCATCAACGACAATCAACGACGTGATCGCCGACAACGTCTCGGCCGATCGTGGCCGATTGGTAACCGAGAAGATGGCCCGCCGGAGCGATCGCATGCTCGATGGTGTTGTCGACGTCAACCGGCGTTTAGTTGGCCACGCGGTCACTAGCGCCGATCGCGCCGCCGAGCAATTTCCGGTCGAGCTGCCCTTTCGCGATCGCCTACCGACACCTGCTCAGGCCGGCGAGCGCTACATCAGTCTCCTCGAGCGAGCCGTGTCTGTCCGTCGCCATTTGAATGAGCGCGTCATCAATCGATGTGGAACCGACGCCCCTGAGACCGCGGTCTCAGAGGGTGCAGTCAACGAGACGGCGGCGAAGAAGACCACCGTCAAGACGGCTACCACTGCGAAAAAGATGACCGCCAAAAAGGTGACGGCAAAGAAGTCCACGGCGAAGCGGGCTACGGCCAGCAAATCGACCAAGACAGCTTCGACCAAGACGGCCTCCGCGAAGAAGGCGGCTGGCTCTAGCTGAGCCCCGAAGGCCCTGGTCGATGAGCGCCACGCGCGGTCGTTCTCGTGGTAATCCTGGTGTTGCTGCGCTCGGTGACTTCATCAGGAGCCAACGACGGGTGGCGGAGCTTTCCCAACGCGAACTAGCCCGGCTCGCGGACCTGTCTGACGCCTATCTCAGCCAGCTTGAGCGTGGCCTTCATGAGCCGTCGGTGCGGGTGCTCAATGGGCTTTCCCAGGCACTCAATGTGCCTTCGGAAAGGATGCTCCGATTCCTTGGTCGACAAGATGACGAGGCGCGCGTCAAGCCCTCAACCGAATCGGCGATTACCACCGACGATGCGCTCACTGATCACCAGAAGCAGTCGCTGATCGACGTCTATCGGGCCTTCATTGCAGCCAACGACACTGCGCCAGATAGAGCTGAGTGAGCTCAAGCAGCACCGACCAACCGTCGTGCAGCATCGACAGCGACGCTCACGGTCGTTGACTCGATCCGTTGGGCGGTCTCTTCGTCGGGTGTTTCCATCTGTGTGCGATTGACGAGTACCCCAGCTACGCACCCCGCTCGCAAGCCCTGGCTGGCGCACATTGTGAACAGCGTGGCGGCTTCCATCTCGTAATTGAGTACGCCCATTGCCTGCCACTCGTCGAGGCTGCCCTGGAATCGGCGGACGACTCTGCCGGAGTAGGTGTCGTAGCGTTCCTGGCCGGGGTAGAAGGTGTCAGACGATGCCGTGATCCCAACGTGCGGTTCGATCCCGGCCGCCTTCGCCGCCTCGACGAGCGCAGTAGTGCACCCGAAATCGGCAACGGCAGGAAACTCCATCGGCGCGAAATGCAAGCTCGCCCCGTCCAAGCGCACGGCCCCGGTGGTCACAATCACGTCGCCTGGTTCAAGGTCTGGCTGGATGCCGCCAGTCGTCCCGACGCGAAGAAATGTGCGCACTCCGAGTTGGGCTAGCTCTTCGACTGCGATCGAGGTCGATGGTCCGCCGATTCCACCGGAGCAGACAACGACCGGGGTGTCGCCAAACCAGCCGAGGTAAGACATGAATTCGCGGTGCGCGGCCAGCG
>JAHRVJ010000371.1 GCA_019090765.1 Ilumatobacteraceae bacterium | reverse complement strand
TTCGCTGTCGGCCAAATGAAGGTGAACCGATTGCCGAAGGCGCGGCCCGACATGCCGTAGGTTCCGGCGCCGTAGCTAGACCCGATAATCACCGTCAGGTGAGGCACAGTGGAGTTCGTCACAGCGTTGATCATCTGCGAACCCTTCTTGACGATGCCCGCCGCTTCGAAGTCTTTACCGACCATGAAGCCGGTGATGTTCTGCAAAAACACAAGTGGCACGTCGATCTGATTGCAGAGCTGGATGAAGTGAGCGGCCTTCTGGGACGAATCGGGATAGATCACCCCGTTGTTGCCGAGGATGCCCACTGGGTAGCCGTGGATCGATGCCCAGCCGCAAATCATGCTGGGGCCCCATCGGGGTTTGAATTCTTCAAATCGGGAGCCGTCAACGGTTCGGGCGATCACGTCGCGGACATCAACAGGCTGGCGAAGGTCACGGCTAACGAGGCCGAGTAGTTCCTCAGGGTCGTGCACCGGTTCTTCAAACTCGGTAGCCGGTTCGGGCCCCGGCTTTTGCGTATTGAGATGAGAGACCACCTCGCGGCACATCCGGATGGCGTCCATTTCGTCTTCAGCGAAGTAGTCGCCAAGCCCGGAAACGTCGGCGTGAAGTTCGGCTCCGCCCAGTTCCTCGGAGTCGCTTTCCTCGCCGGTGGCCATCTTCACTAGCGGTGGTCCGGCAAGGAAAATCTTCGACTGCTGGTCGACCACGATCACGTAGTCGGATAAGCCCGGTTGATATGCGCCACCCGCTGTAGAGGAACCGAACACCACACACACCGACGGAATCCCCATCTGCGAGAGCTCGATCATTTCGTAGAATGCTCGACCGCTCTCAGCGAAGTGGAATGTTTGTGTCTTCGGACCGTCGTCGCCGCCGACACCCATTCGAAGATCGGCTCCGGCCGATTCGACGAAACTGATATAGGGCATTGCGTTGTCGCGGGCGATTTCTAGTGCCCGCGACCACTTCTTTCCAGAGTATGGGGTCAGGGCCCCAGCCGAGACAGATGGGTCGTTGCCCATGATCACGCACTCGGTTCCGGCGATGATGCCAATGCCCACCACCATTCCGCCGCCAATGTTGTAGTCCGAACCGTAACCGGCGAGAGCACTGATTTCGAGGAACGGGCTGTCGGGGTCGAGGACGTTCGCGATACGTTCACGAATTGGCATCTTGCCGCGCGACCTCATGCGGGCGACTCGGGCGGGACCTCCTCCGGCTTCGGCTTGCTCGAGTAACTCATCGATGACCCCAAGTTGTTCCAGGATGTCATCGCGGTTCCGCTGAAACTGTTCGCTCTTGGTGTTGACAGATGATGTCAACGGCGGAGCAAGCAATGGTGTTCTCACAATCATGCCTTTCGATTGGGCCTTGGGCCGGTCCCCGTTTTGAACTTAGTCTTTCGGGGCCATGACACAGAAGTCCAAGATTGTCTTGTGTGTCCGCGAGGTGATTCTTGCAGGCGGGAACCGCTATTTCGTTTTTGGCTCAATGGCCACGAGAACGGACCTTCTGCTGTGGTGAACAATATTTGATGCCACCGAGCCGAGCAGAAAATCACGCACGGTGCCATGGCTCCGATGACCGACCACAATCAGTCCGGCGTCGACGTCCTCAGCCTCGGCCAGCAACTCGTGGGCAATGTTGCCGCTGCGTGAGACGAGACTCCATTCGCCATCGAACTCCGCCAGGTGATCCGATACGGCCTTCTTGACAAGACCGTCGATTTCGGTTTCGGCTTTCTCGAATTCAACTGTGGCAGCGGCGCTCACCGACAGTGTCGGCGGTGCGTGATGTACGTGGATAATCCGCAGGGCAGCTCGCTGAGGTGCGGCCATGGCAGCGGCGAGATCCAACGCATACATGGACTCGGGTGACAGATCAACGGCCACTACAAGCATTGGGTTGGTCCGTGGATTGGTGGTCGGCGTGGGTTCGTCGGAACTCATTTTCGGGTCGTCTCCTAGTGGTCGTTCTTGATCGAGGGGTTGGTTTGAACGGTATCCCAACTTCCTTGTCGGCCTAGATTCCTGACATGATCGGAACAAGACCAGTCCGATGTTCGTAGATAGCGAGGGATTGCAAAATGACCGATGTAGCTACTGAGGAGACTTCTGGTGTGGAAGCCGCGGCGGCTCGCTGGTTCCGTGACCACTGGGACCCTGAGATTGAGTTGGGCGAATGGTGGCAGCGGCTAGCAGCCGGAGGTTGGGGGTTCCCGACTTGGCCTGAAGACCGATACGGCCAGGGAGTCGATGCCCATGATGCTCCCCTCGTAAACAAGGCGCGCCGCGCCGCTGGGGCACTTGGCCCGCCGGCTGGTATCGCTGCAAACTTGGCGGGTCCGACGATTCTCGCTCACGGAACTGAAGCACAGAAAGATCGATTCCTCCCCGGAATCGTGGCGGGCGAGGTGTGGTGCCAACTGTTCAGTGAGCCCGGTTCTGGTTCCGATCTCGCCTCGCTACAAACTCGCGCTGAACGCGATGGCGAACAGTGGATTGTCAATGGACAAAAGGTCTGGACGTCGGGCGCACAGTTCGCTCGTTACGGCATTCTCGTTGCTCGAACTAACCCTGAGGCGCCCAAGCATCAAGGGCTCACCTATTTCGTAATCGATATGGACCAGCCCGGCATCGAGATCCGCCCGATTAAGGAGATGACCGGACGCTCGATCTTCAATGAGGTGTTTCTCACTGACGCGGTAGTGCCCGATGAAAACCGAATCGATGCGCTCGGATCGGGGTGGGCGGTGGCGCTGACCACGCTGGCCAACGAGCGAACGATGCTGAGTGCCGGTTCGTTTGGTAGTTCAGGCAGTGGAATGGCGCTCGAGTCCCCCGAGTTGCAGGCTCGCGTGGGCGACCTCGTGCGTGACGTTGCGCCTTCAGAAGGGTCGATGGCCAGCGGTGTCGTGGCCCTGCTGGAGGTGTTGTTCAATCAATACGGGC
>JAHRVJ010000042.1 GCA_019090765.1 Ilumatobacteraceae bacterium | reverse complement strand
CCCGAAATTTGCTGTGATTCGAACGCATAGCGTTCGAATCACAGCAAATTTCAGACGGGGCGGAGGTAGTAACCCGAAATTTGTTGTTAATCGAACGCTATGCGTTCGATTAACAACAAATTTCGGCTGGGTTGGAATGCGTGGGTTCGGAGGGGCCGGGGACTCGACAACGCGGAGGAAGGACGAGTTAGGAACTAGGCAGGTGTGCCAAATTGTCGGTCGCCGGCATCGCCGAGGCCGGGGACGATGAAGGCGTCCTCGTTGAGTCCCTCATCGATCGCGGCAGTCACCAGGTGGATTGAGAGCCCAGCGTCGTCCAGCGCCCGGATGCCTTCGGGCGCGGCGAGTGCGCAAACGACGGTGATCGGCTCTGGTGCGTCTCGTTCGAGCAGCAGCCGTACAGTGTGAATCAGGGATCCGCCGGTGGCCAACATCGGGTCGATCACGATCACAGGGCGTCCCGCAAGCGATTCGGGAAGTTTGTTGACGTACGGCTCTGGCTGGTGGGTCTCCTCGTTGCGGGCCATGCCGATAAACCCAAAATCGGCATTGGGTAACAGGTCTTGTGCCGGCCGAACGAAACCCAGTCCAGCGCGCAGAATAGGCACTACAACTGGCTGCACGGCCAGGCGTCGTGCCGGAGCCGTGGTGAGAGGAGTGTCGACGAATCCGTCGACCGCGGGCAGGTTCTTAGTGGCCTCACCAATCAGGAGCGTGCCAATGCGTTCGAGATTCTGCCGGAACAAAGCGTTTGGCGTATTTGTATCGCGAATCTGTGCGAGGGCGTCCGTGCAGACGGGGTGGTCGAGAAGGGTTGTTTCGACGGTCATTTCAGGCTTCTCCAAGTGATTGTTCGGACTTCAGTATTGAGTACATCGGCTTGATTACGCCGTTGATCAGCTTCAGGCGTTCCGGAAAGGGGGCGAAAGCTGACTTCATCGCGTTGACCGTGAGCCACTCGAAGTCATCGAGACCCCACTCGAACGCTTCGGCTAGCTGCTGCATCTCCAGCGTCATCGAGGTATTACTCATCAGCCGGTTGTCAGTATTGACCGTGACCCTGAAACGCAGTCGGCGCAACATGCCGATCGGATGCTCGGCGATCGATCCCGCAACCCCGGTATTGACGTTGGATGTCGGGCAGAGTTCGAGCGGGATGCGCCTGTCACGAACGTAGGTTGCCAGGCGACCAAGTTTCTCCGTTCCCAACCCAGTGCCCGGGTCGATGTCGTCAACGATGCGAACACCGTGGCCAAGGCGTTCGGCCCCACAGAATTGCAGGGCTTCCCAGATCGATGGCAATCCGAAGGCTTCTCCGGCGTGAACGGTGGCATGAAAGTTCTCGCGGTTCACATACTGGAAGGCCTCGAGGTGCCGAGACGGGGGGTACCCATCTTCGGCGCCAGCAATGTCGAATCCGACTACCCCTTCGTCGCGATACCGGACAGCTAACTCCGCGATCTCGAAGCTGTGCCGAGCGGTACGCATTGCTGATGCGATCGCGTAGATGGTGATGTCGGTTTCGGCCGATCCGCGTCGGAAACCCTCAAGTGCGGCTTCCATGACCTCGTCGAGAGTGAGTCCCTTTTCAATGCTGAGCTCGGGGGCGAACCGAACTTCGGCATAGACCACGTTGTCAGCCGCGAGGTCCAGAGCGCACTCGTAGGCGACACGCTCGATCGCGTCGCGATCTTGCATCACGCCGACAGTGTGCGCAAACGTCTCCAGGTACAGCACGAGGTCGTTGCGTTTGGCGCCGCGGTTGAACCATGTCGCCAGGTCATCAACATCTTTGGTTGGTAAACCGGCGTACCCGTACTCGTTGGCTAGCTCGATCACTGTTGCGGGTCGGAGCCCGCCGTCAAGGTGATCGTGGAGCAGCGCCTTAGGTGCTCGTTGCAGGAGGTCGGCCATCGTCATGGGGTCACATTATCCAACGATTCCGGCGGGCCACAGTGGTCACTGGATGGGGCTCTGCGTGATTTGTTCAGCTGGAGACGTCCACGGTGGCGACCATGTCGGGGTGAAGAGTGCAGAAGAGCGAGTATGAGCCCGGTTCGTCGAATGCCACTTCGAAGTTGGTGCCAGGGTTCATCAGGCCGGAGTCAAAGTCGGCCAGCGCCGGGTTGGTCGGTGTTCCCGCGGTGACCGTATGTGGGACCGCATCGACGTTGTTGAACAACAGCGGCTGCCCCACTTTGATCGCGAGGTCTCCGGTGAAACCGAAATCGGCGATCAGTGTTTGCTCTCCGCCCTCTGGAAAGTCCGATCCTCGCACCTCTCGAGTTTCCAAGATCGTGGAAGGTGCAAGAACTGGGGTGACCGCCGAGTTCCACATGCCAAACACGCCGAGTTGGTTGTCGTGCTCGGGGTCGACCCAAGCGTGGAGCATCCAGCCGAGCGCCTGGGAGAAATTGCCGCCAGAGGCTTCGCATTCGCTTTTTGGAAGGAAGGCATCGCGACCGCTGGAATTCCCTCGACAGAGGTTGTAATGGATGTGCCAGTTGTCGAGTGGCCCCGCAAATGTCTCCGGATGCTCAGAGCCGGTCACCTTTGGAGGGATGATGAACGATGTGCCGACGAGCACCATTGGTTCACCAGTCCAGAGGCCGTCGACGCACTGGCCGAGCGCGCCGCTGGGGAGTTCGCCGTCGGCGCGGGCGTACAGCAAGATCTCTGGCCTGGACGGATCGAAGCCGTCTGAAATCCAGTCGACTCGGTAGAAGTGCGACCCCATGTTGGGAGTTTGGATGCGGTCGCTGATGAAGCGTTCGGCACACGCTGTATTCACGTCGCGATGGGCCTGTGCGAACGCGTTGACCTGATCGAGTTGACCGACCAGTTCGGTCAGGACCTCGGGAGTCATACCGAGCTCTTCAGGAATTTCATCGCCTGATTGGGCGAGAGCTTTGAGCTCGAGGTAGGAGCAGGGGAGTGCCTCATCTTGGCAACGGATCGCACCCCCGAGCGGGCCTTCGACAAGGGTTGGCACGACAGCGCCGGACGTCTCGCGAAATACGTAGCGGGAGTAGCCGGGTGCTCCGCCGGCAGCAAATGTCAGTGCTTGTGGAAATTGCGCGTCGGCGCCCACCTGATCGAAAGTTGCCGCCTCGGCGATGTACTCGTTGACTTGGTCGACCGTTTGAACGTCGATGGGCACCTCGGTCGTGGTCGAGGCGGCCGTTGTTGCTGGCCTGGCCGTCGT
>JAHRVJ010000041.1 GCA_019090765.1 Ilumatobacteraceae bacterium | reverse complement strand
GTCCCGCCAGTGGTCAAGTTCGTCAATGGCTACACCGCCGGCGCCGAGTCGGTTAACCCCGACATCCGCGTACTGTCGATTTACAACGAGAGCTTCACCGATATTGCCAAGGGAGCATCGGACGCTTCCCAGTTCATCGGAGAGGGCGCTGACGTCATCTTTGGTGCCGGCGGCCAGACAGGCTCTGGCGGCATCGCTGCAGCAGCCGAAGCAGGCGCATGGGCCATCGGAGTCGACCAGGACGAGTACTTCACCACCTTCGCCAGTGGTAGCGCTCCTGGTTCGGAGTACCTCGCCAGCTCGGCCGTTAAGCGCGTTGACCTCGTCACGTTCCGCTTGATCGCTGATTCGATTCAGGACACCTTCGAAGGCGGCCTCTTCGTAGGTACCGCATCGAACGACATGGTCACCTACGCCGAGCCACATGACGCAGTCTTCGCTGCAGAGGTGAGCACCGCCGTTGAAGCTGCCCGCACCGGCCTCGCCGACGGCAGCATCACCACAGGAGTATGTGGGATCGACGGGCTGTTCCTGGGCGACGGGTCTGCCTGCGACTGACCACGAACACCGGTCATCTGACCGCCACTGATACAGATTGGGCCCGATTTCCGCTAGGAAATCGGGCCCAATCGCGTCCCCCCTCAGAAAGTCGTAGAACAACCCACGATCGTCTAAGGTCGCTGTTGTGCCACGACGCGAAACGCGGACCCGTTGAACACCACCGGCGCGCAAGTCCCGGTCCTCGAGATTTGCGACGTCACCAAGACCTTCCCCGGCGTGATCGCCAACGAAGACGTCAGCCTGACCCTCAACAAGGGCGAAATTCACTGCTTGCTTGGCGAGAACGGCGCCGGCAAGAGCACCCTGATGAACGTCGTGTTCGGTCTGTACCAACCCAACGCTGGCAGCATTCGGGTGCGCGGCACCGAGGTCAGCTTCGATGGTGTGAACGATGCGATTGCCCAAGGAATCGGCATGGTCCATCAGCACTTCCAGCTGATCCCTGTATTTAGCGTCGTCGAGAATGTGATTCTCGGCGATGAACTCTCCAAGAACGGTCTGCTCGACATCAAAGAGGCCCGCCGGAGAATCCGAGAGCTTGAACAGCAGTACGGCCTGAACGTTGACCCCGACGCGATGGTCGGTGACCTCTCGGTCGGGCAGCAACAACGCGTCGAGCTGATCAAGGCGCTCTTCCGCAATGCCGAGATCCTGATCCTCGATGAGCCCACGGCCGTACTAACACCGGGTGAAGTTGATGATTTCTTCGAGGTGGTACGAAGCCTCGTCGATCAGGGCAAGTCGATCATCTTCATCACCCACAAGCTCCGAGAAGTGCTAGCCGTCGCCGACCGGATCACAGTCTTACGTAACGGCCGCGTCGCCGGCACGGCCGACCCCAAGTCGGCAACTCAGCAATCGCTCGCCAACCTGATGGTCGGACGCGACGTGGTGTTCCAGGTCGAGAAGGCTGAGGCCGAACCCGGCCAAGCTCTGATAAGTGTCAATGAACTGACGGTCGATGACGACCGTGGTGTCCAGACAGTAAACGGATTCAGTGTCGAAGTCCGCGCCGGTGAGATCTTTGGGGTCGCGGGTGTCGAGGGAAACGGTCAGCGAGAAATCGTTGAAGCGATCACTGGCATGCGCCGCAGCACCGGCGGCAACGTCACGGTCCTTGGCCACGACACAACCAAGATGAGTCCACGCCAAATTACCGAACTTGGCGTGTCTCACATCCCAGAAGACCGCAACAAACACGGGCTCGTCGGCTCCTACTCCGTTGCCGACAACCTGGTACTAAATCGTTACTACAAACAGCCCTACGCGAAACGTGGCGTCCGCCACGCCGGCCCCGTCGATGAAGAGGCGTTGCACCTTGTCGAGCAGTTCGATATTCGCACCCCCGGAATCCACGTTCCAGTCGAAACGCTTTCTGGTGGCAACCAACAAAAAGTGATCATCGCTCGCGAGTTGACCGGCGACGTCAAGGTGCTGGTCGTTGCCCAACCCACACGCGGTCTTGATGTTGGCTCAGTCGAATTCATCCACAACCAGATCATCTCGCTTCGCGACCAGGGTGTTGCAGTCCTGCTCGTGTCAGCCGAACTCGACGAAATCCTCTCTCTTTCCGACAGGATCGGCGTGCTCTATCGGGGCCAACTGGCCGGCATCTACGAAGGCAAAGACGCGACTCGCGAACAACTCGGGCTGCTCATGGCGAGTGGTGCCACCGAACCTGAGGAGGTCGCGCGATGAATAATCAAACCAGTACCGACGACCGGCCACACCGGTGGATCCTGCAAACCTGGAACCTTCAGCCGGTACTCATCCCCCTCTACGCGATTCTCTTGGCGTTCATCGTCGGCGGGGTGCTCATCGCGCTGATTGGTGTCAACCCGTTCGAGGCGTACTGGGCGCTGCTTCGCGGCATGTTCGGAACCCCCGACCGAATCGCCGGTTCCATAGCTCGCTCCGTTCCGTTTATCGGCTCGGCACTCGCGCTGGCGTTCGCGTTCCGTGCCGGACTGTTCAATATCGGCGCCGAGGGCCAGTTGCTCGTTGGCGGGCTCGCGGCCGGATGGGCTGGAACCTGGGCGTTCATGTACGACACCCCGGGGATCATCGCGATACCAATCGTGATTGTTGCGGGTTTCGTGGGCGGCGCACTGTGGGGTGGTATCCCTGGCGCCTTGCGGGCCACAACCGGCGCCCATGAGGTAATCACCACCATCATGCTCAATAGCATCGCCCTCTTCGGAACGCGCTGGTTGATCAACTCAACCGATCCGAAAATCTTGCGTGACACCAGTGCCAGCGTGCCGCGAACGAAAGAGATCTCCGAGACCGCCCGTTTGCCGCAACTTGTTGATAGTCAGCCTCCTTTGCATATGGGGCTGTTCCTGATGTTGGGCTTGTGTCTGGTCGTTGCCTTCGTTCTCAAGCGAACCACGTTCGGGTTCGAGACAATCACCGTTGGCACCAACCCCCACGCCGCCCGTTACGCCGGCGTCAACGTCAACCGGATCATCATCTTAGCTATGGTCTTGGCGGGAGGATTCGCTGGCCTGGCAGCCGCATCAGAGGTCGCTGGAACCAACTACTTCTTCCAACCGGGGACCTTCGCCTTCATCGGGTTCGACGGCATCGCAATCGCGCTGCTTGCACGGACCAACCCGATCGCGATCATCCCCGCGGCTCTACTGTGGGGTTCGCTGTTGTCGGGCGCACCGCTCATGCAGCAAGAGGCCGATGTGTCGATCGATGTGGTCCGGGTGATCCAGGCAATGGTGCTGCTGTTCGTTGCCGCTGACGCCATTGTGCGGTGGGTGTTTCATGTCCGAGACGGGACCGAAAGCCACCTCGACGCTCCGACCACAGGATTGAGCAGCGCATGAGCAATGAAACCAGCGCCCCACTCCCAGGCCGCCTGGTAGGGAGCGGCCTCAACAAGGAACTGGCACAAACGCGCGGCGTTACCCGTCGCCAAGTTGTTGGTGGCGTCATCGGCCTCACCGGAATCGCTCTTCTTCTTGGCGTCGCACCGAATATCACCGACGATACGAAGGCCTTCGCGTTCGAACCACCACCCGACGCTTTGGAAATCAGTTTCAGCCCAGTCCTGCTCATCTCCCTAATTGGCGTGTGGTACGTCGCCGCAGGCGTGATGTCGTTCCTCCCTGCCCGGTTTGATCGACTCGCCTTGATCG
>JAHRVJ010000370.1 GCA_019090765.1 Ilumatobacteraceae bacterium | reverse complement strand
TAGGTCCGTTCGATCACGTCTTGCAGTTCTGCGAAGTCCATCGCCATCGACCGTAATACCCGCCACCGCAAGTCGTGTAGGGCGGCGCCGTTTCCCGTGCAGGCGATGCGCGGCGGCGGACTCTGCTGATGTTTCGAGGTGAGCAGTCGGGTATCACTGACCCACGGCCTCTCCACGGAGAATCGTTGCCGCGGACGAGATGAACAAGATGACGCCCCACCAGTGGGTCGATGCGATCGACACTGGGACTATCCGCTCATGGGACGCTATCGAACGGTTCAGGTCCTTCGACTCTTGGTCCGGCACCACCTCCGATCGAGAATGAAACGCGACGAAGGGACGATGATGCGACGAACTCTGCTGGTAGCAGTGGTAGTGATGATGACGACACTGGCTGCATGTGGTGGAGGGAGCGACTCTGCTTCGACGAGCACCGCCGCCGTGCAGCCAACCGAAGTCCCAGCGGACTCCGCTCCAGAACCGGCGGGTGTCGGGGCCCTGCCCTTCGAGCCGGTGTTCGAAGCCTGCCTTGATGCTGCGGGCATCGCATCTACGAATGAGATCGCGTCGATCCTGAGACCGCCTGACGGCGTGCTGCTGCCCGACACCGTGAGCGCCCCCGCAGAGCCAATCGCAGCCTACGGCCCAACTGGCGAGGCGTGGTGGGGTGTGCTCGTCGCCGAGAGCCCCCAGGATCGATACTTCCTCACGCACAAGATGCCCACGAATACGTCGTACTCGGTTCGGGGTCGCGTGGTCTACTTGCGTGGCGCGCTGTCCGGCTGGACCGACGACGCCACGATCGTCGCTGCTGACCTACCGGCGGAGCAGCAGGCACAGCTCGAGCCAATCTCGGCATGTGTCCTCAGCGCACTCGAGAGTGACGATGCCCACCGCGCCCAGGTCAGCACGGCTGACACCGGGGCCACCGTTGAGCTCGTCGGAGAGTTGACAGGCATCGAGTGCGACGGACCGCAATGCAGCATCGTGGCCAACGAAACACTCTTCACTGTCCCTGCCGACGGCAGTGCCGGTGCTCTGAGCGGCACTGCCACGTACACCGTCGCTGCTCCTTCGGCTAACGGATCACCCAATTGCGCCTTCACGATCACTCGAACGTTCACCTACGAGGGCACCGTCGACGAAACCCCGCCGGGGACAACGGTCTCGACGGCACTCTTCGGGTTCCGGGACGCCCTTTCCAGCGCAGCAACCGGACCCGACGACCCGGCGTGGCCGGGTCGGGTACTCGCGAGGGGCACACTCGACCTCGTCGGTTCTGCGACACCGGAGGGTTGCGCCGACGCGACCGCTGTGCCGGGAGTTCCTACGACGTTCGTCGGGTATTACGCACCAGCGGAGCAGATCCTGTCCGGTACCTGGACACAGGGGCCCGACAACCCTGAATATCTCTGGGCCATCGGCGAGATGTGACCTGATCGGAGCGGACCTGGACCCGAGCGTGCAACACGCTGGTGTCGGCTATCCACCGATGTCTCCAAATAGCGACCCCAGGAGGGGTCGGAGTCGGGGTGGGGAGATTTGAACTCCCGGCCTCCACGTCCCGAACGTGGCGCGCTAACCAAGCTGCGCTACACCCCGTAGCGGCCCGCCATGCTATCCAGCGGTGGCAGGCTCTTCCTCGGACACAGCCGAATCGTCATCGGTTTCGGCAGCTGTGCCAGTTTCGTCACCATCAGCGGAAAAACCCCCGTCGGGAACCATCAGCTCAACTGGCGGAGCGTCAGCGTCCAAGCCTTCGGTGTAGGTACCGCCGCCGATCAGCGCATCGGCTGCCTTGCCCAGCCGAAGTGCGTCGAGCGGCTTAACTAACCAGCCC
The DNA here is from genome assembly GCA_019090765.1 of Ilumatobacteraceae bacterium. Classification (GTDB taxonomy): domain Bacteria; phylum Actinomycetota; class Acidimicrobiia; order Acidimicrobiales; family Ilumatobacteraceae; genus Sva-07. The sequence continues at coordinate 2,833 of JAHRVJ010000370.1, read as the reverse complement.
TCTGCGCCACTGCGGCGGGCGAGGTGAAGATCAACTTCACGATCCAACAACATCAGAATCGGGACGTGAGGCAAGGTGCCCGCCGACTCATCGAGACGCAACTCCATAGTGACGGCGATTCCGCCCATCGAACCGCTCTGCATGTCGCAGATCACGAGTTCGGGAAGACGTTGCTCGACCTGATCGCAAACGACTCTTCCGTCACGGCAGACGGTGAAGCTGACATCGTCTGCGCCAAGCGCGGCCGTCACCTCGTCAACGAGCCAATCGGCATCAGTAGCAAGAAGGATGTGCACGCCCCAGACGCTACCCGGCAACACGCGGTCGAGAACAGAGCAATGCCCGCGGAGTTTGCCAAGAGCTACTGCTTAGTGATCGTTGTTCTGGGCAAAGAGGTGTCCAGCGATGGTCCACAGCCCGTCGAGATCATGGATATCACGATCCAGGAGAGGCAGCAGAGCAAGGCGGTCCTTGCCAGCGATCTCCCTTAGGGGAGCAATCACTTCGAGTTCAGCTTCGTGCATGGTGCGCAGTTCGGCGACGTTGGCCCACAACGCGGAGAGCACGTCGTCGGCGCGCTCACGGGCCTCATCGGCAGACACCAGGGCTTCAGCCGCGCTGCCTTCACCGAAGGCCGGATGCGCTCGATTGACAATCGCTGAGGTGACCCCCACTCCCTGCTCCACCAGTTGCTCGCCGAACCACACCGCCTCACCAATGGTGTCATGACGCGGTGAGGCAACCACCACGAAAGACGTCTCTGGAGCACGAATCAAGGCAACTACTTCGTCGGCGCGCTCGCGGAAGCCGGCCTCCATCCCCGCGAAGGCCTGGAAGAACGCCACCGAGTCAGCCAACACCTCCGAACCGACGACCTTCCCGATCGCTTTCAACAGTGGTTGAGTCGCCGTGCCAATCACCTTCAGTCCGCCGCGGGTGGGCAGCATCAACAGCCGGAACAACCGATGGTCAAGGAAACGCGCCAGCACGCCTGGGGCCTCCAAAAAATCCAACGCGTTGCGACTTGGGGGAGTGTCAACCACCACAAGATCAAATCGATCATCACCGTGCAACTCGTGCAGCGTCTCAGCTGCCATGTACTCCTGCGTGCCGCTCAACGCGCCCGCAATATTGCGGTAGAAGGCGTTGTTCAAAATCCGTTCAACCTGGTCTTGGTTATCGGCATGGCGCTTAACAAGACCATCGAAGGTGGCCGCCGTGTCGAGCATCATCGCCGAGAGCTCCCCGCTCACCGGGCCAGAAATGTGGTCGACGTCGATTCGTTGCGGTGTCGAAGCCAATCCGTCGGGAAGCCCCAACGCATCCGCCAGCCGCCGCGCCGGATCGATCGTGACCACTACAGCACGGCGCCCGCGGCGCGCTGCCTCCAACCCAAGCACCGCCGCTGTGGTTGTCTTGCCAACTCCTCCGGAACCGCAGCAGATGATCACCGATGACGAATCGATGACGTCCAAACCAGCGTCGGCCGCGTCACGATTAGGCATCATCGCCCGCTTCGCGGTTCACACCGGGATCACCTAGCACGGACGCCAGCGCGTCGATATCGATCGGAGATAGGCCAGCCACCAGCCTGGCCGGGAGCAGCACCCGCGGAATTGGCAACGCAGCTGCCAACCGGGCCAGCTCCTCTGCCTCCATCTCACGCCGAGACCTGCGAAACGCCGCCGCCTCGACCAGCGCTGCCGCGACTACCGGATCATCGAGCTGACTTACCGCCGCTCGCGTTGCCACGTCACCGGGAAGTGATTCGATCACCGTCGCCACGGGCCCACTGACGAATCCCGCTCCAGAGGAGCCTCCGACAACGTCGACCATGTTGACAACGACCGGCCCGAGCTGCACACCAACTGTGTCTTCAAGCGCGAACGCCGTCTCCACGACCTCGTTCACAGGAGTCGTCTCGGGCAGCGCGACGAGTACGACCTGACATCGCTCCCCATCGTGCAGCAACTCGAGCACATCATCGGCCTGGGCGCGAACGGGGCCTGAGTGGACCGCCCCGGAGAGCCCGGCGGCCGACGTAAGGAAGGTAATCGCATGGCCCGCAGCGGGACCGTCGACGACGATCAGGTCATATTTGCCAGAGCGCTCCAGTTGCTTGATCTTGCCGAGCACAACAATGTCGTCGATTCCCGGCGCCGCCGTGCCGACTACTTCGATGACACCGGTGCGATTTAGCCGCTTCGCGATCCGCGAGAAGCCATGTTCGCGCAAATACTCATCGAGCGCTTCGGGGGCAGATATCGCCAGAACCTCCAGGTCAGGAACGAGATTCGCCAGTGTCGGCTTGCCGTCGAGCTCAACAAGTAAGACACGTTGCCCAGTCGCGGATGCGGCGCGAGCGATCACAGCCGTTACCGTGGTCTTCCCCACACCCCCCTTGCCCGCCACCACGACAACTCGGGCGGCGGTCAACGACTGCAGCGGGTATTCACTCTCCGGAGGCACCTTTGCGAAGACTAGCGATTGGCATGCTCTCCATGCTGGCCGGGCTCACATTGTTTGGCTCGGGTATTAGCGCTCAAGATCTCCCTCAGGACCTCTCCGCCAGCCCCGACGACGACACCGAAACCGTTACGCCAATCAGCGTTGACGGCGTAGAGATCGACGTTGGCCGGGTTGATGTTCTCCAAGTAAGTGGCTTCTTTGATCCAATCTTGGTGAATGAGATCGAGTCCGCAATCGACCGGGCCGACAAGGAAGAGTCGCAGGCGCTGATTCTGCAGGTCAATAGTGATGGCACTGTAGTCAGCGACGCTGTGATCGAAGACCTGATGGAACAGGTGGCCACGGCTCCCATCCCGATCGGCAT
>JAHRVJ010000369.1 GCA_019090765.1 Ilumatobacteraceae bacterium | reverse complement strand
TTGGCTTGAGGCCGTCGAGTCACCGACGCTGCTCATCGTCGGTGACCGCGATCAGGAAGTTCTCGCTCTCAATCGCAGCGCCCAGCTACAGTTGCGCTGCGTAAACAAGCTCACAACTGTGGCCGGCGCTACCCACCTTTTTGAGGAGCCGAGCACGTTGCGCACCGCCGCTGACCTGGCCGCAACCTGGTTCCTGGAGCATCTCAGCGTCGGGCCATAATCTGCGCGGCACGCCCCAGTCGGGCTCATAGTCGAGCAACTCACACGCCGATTGCGCACCAAATCGGTCGTCCAAGACATCGACCTGATCAAGTGACACTGCAGCCGGGTGGGTGGCTCCACAGGCGCGACTGAAAGCAAGAATCTCCTTACGCAGGGTGAGTACATAGTTGGCCAATCGCCGTGCCTTCAACTCGGGAAGGAGGCCCCGCACCGACCACGGGTTCTGGGTCGCCACACCAGTGGGGCACTTGCCGTTGTGGCAGCGCTGGGCCTGGATGCAACCGATCGCCATCATCGCCTCGCGACCGACGTTGATCATTCCGCACCCGAGACCGAATGCGAACAACGCCTCCTGCGGAAAGCCGAGCTTCCCGGATCCCACAAAGACAACGCCGTCGACGATACCGGCTGCGCGAACTCCCAGTAGACGCGGATGAGCGCGACCTTGAAAGGAAGCGCGACCTGTTGGCTAAACACTGGTGGACCGGCGCCGGCGTCGATCGTGATGAAGCCAACGCCGCGGTTCCCGGTTGCCATCGCGTCGACTATCCGTTCGACGAAGTCGATCATCGAATCGACATCGTAAAATTCCGGATTCGAGGCCGGACTGGTGCAGTCCTCTCCCAGCCCAACATTTCGGATCTGGCTAATCTCGGGCGTGATCTTCGCCGCGGGAAGGACCCCACCGAGGCCAGGTTTGGCACCCTGGCTAAGCGGTGCTTCGGATCTGAGCGTGGGGTTCAGGTGATTGTGCAGGAGGTCGTTCGCTTGGAGCAGCGACAGTTGTACTTGTTGTGGTTTCGGGTTGAGTCGCCGGGGTGTCCACGGATTCGATCGGGGTCGTTGCGGTTGACGTCACAACGCTGTCAGAGTCGTCACGAATGAAGAGATCCAGATCAGGAGAATCAGCGCCAGCAATCCGACTGGGAAAATGCTCCACCACAGACAACCACGCTGTGCCGACGAGAGGCATCCTGGCTCAGGGCGACCCTTGGACCCATGACATGGACGCAGCGTTGTTTGGTGAGTGGACCTGAAGTCGAGAATGTCAGCTCTCACCATTTCTTCTCGAATACGAGATGAACGTTGGTGATTCGATCGCTTTTGATTCGACTCAATCTCACCGCTTGTTCAAAAAGGGCGACGTCTTGTTCAAAAAGGGCGACGTCCAGGTCATTGCTGAAATTGTGGACCGGCTGTAACTTCAACAGAGTGACGGGTCATGCTCGCAAACTGACGCAACGGATACCTCGTCATGGGTCCGTTGCCGTGCTCGCCGCGGCGCTGGTGATGGGGATAGGGACAACGGTTCTGCCATCTGGAAGTGCCACCGCCCGCGTTGACGCGCCCATTGCCCAAGTTGATGCAGGTGAGCCTCGGTATGACCCGAGCAATGCACCGATCGTGTTCTTGCCGGGTTTGCTTGGAAGCGAGCTCCAGTGCGGTCCAATCGACGTTGACGAAGTGAACTTGTGGCCGGGTGCTGCAGACGATGCGCTCACCTGGTTGCCTCGGTTTTCGGGCCTTGGCCTGATCAACACCATGGATGGGTCGGGATCCATATCGAGTAGGACCCAATCGTCTGACGACTACCCATTTGGGTGCGGGCAGCAGGCATACGGTCCTGGCCAAGTTGCAGAAAACGAGCCGACGCCGAAGCAGCCCACGTGGTGTGTCCCTGAGAAACGTGATGACGAGGAGGGACCATTCGAAACATGTCCGATTGATCTGGCGAGCGCCGCGTACAACACCTTCGGATATCAGCTCGAGGCGGCGGCGAGCAGCGGCCGACCGATCCTGATGTACGCGTGGGACTGGCGGAAGGATCCCGCCGACCAGGTCGCTCAGCTTGCCAACGAGATCACTTCCCTCACATCCGCGAAGGGTGTCAAAGTCACGGTTGTGGCGCATTCGTTTGGAAACAGCTTGTTTCGGGCGCTTGTTGAAAGGATCGAGTCGGAGGGGAACGACGCGGGGTATTTCATTGGCCGGTTCCTTGGTGTGGCGAGCCCGTGGTGGGGTGTTTCGACGGCGTGGGAACATGGCGCGTTCGGCGAGATCCAGCCGGGATTCGCTTCGGCATTGTTGGCCGAACGGGTCGGGCCGCAGACGGTCATGGATTTGTTCGCCTCTTCGCCGGGGCCCTACACGTTGTTCCCGACACCAATGTTTGACGACTTTGTGGCGAAGGGATCAACGACTGATGGCGAACATTGGCTGGCCGCCCCGGTGGGCGGCGTGAGCACCTGGATTGCTCCCGATGGAGTTGCTGACATCGTCGCCGAGCAGTTTGATAGTTGTCCAGATTCGTCAGTGTTTCCCTGCCTCAGCGAGGACCTGTACATCGAAGCGGCCGACGCCATGAGCAGTCCAGGTTTCGATACCAGTGGGATTCGCGACTGGGTTGGCATTGTTGGTTCGGGAGTTGACACTGCTCTGCAGATTTGTTCGGACTGCACCACTTGGCCTGACGGCAGCACCGATGGGCAACTGATTACTGAGGATGCGGGTGCCAACTCCGTCACGACGCACCGAATCCGGATGACTGACGGTGACGGGAACGTGCCGGTTTTCTCCGCTATCCAAGGAACAGATCCACAGGCTCCGCCCGGCGACAGTATCCCATTCTACTTCACATGTGGCATCGATCACATGGGTCTCATGACCGATCAGGGTGTTCTCGATCAGACAATTCCATACGTCCTCGGAACTGGAGACCTGTCGTATGGCGACACGTTTCAGACCAACCCGAATGGCACCGATGCGTGCAGCTCTCCGATCCCGACTCCAAGCCCTTCCACCACAGTTGTGCCTGCTGTACCCATCATTCCGGTGGCGCTTCCGCAAACACGCTGAGGCCCGTCGTTGGGTTCCCTCGTGAGTGTCCAATCTCGACACGCCGGGGCCTGGTCCTGATCGTACGGCTACCAGTGTTGTGGCTTTGTCCGACTCGGGCGTTGGCTGAAACGACGTGCGATTCTTGGTGTTGTGGTTGCGGCTCGAGTGATGAGCCTGCCCGGCTGTGGGTCAGGTATCTCGTCTGTCTGTCTGGCCAACGACTTCGGCGAAGTCTGTGCAGATGGCTCCGATGGCCCAGTCAAGTTCAGCGGGAACGTGCTCACACCCGGCTCCGATGCGTTGATCGACCATCAGGAGATGGGCTCGTCCACGTACCAAGTCGGAGCCGACGGATCGTTTGATCCTGATAACAGGGGAGTCGTGTCCGTCTTCGCCGACACAAAGTTCACGTTCATGATCTCTGCGACTGATGCCGACGGCGATCTGTTCGAGGGCGATATCAGCGTCGAGACCTAGGGCCGCCTGCATTGCGCTCGATTCTGGAGATCGGGTGTGGTTATGGCACCGGGATGGATTTCGGCATTGGCTCGGAACAGACACGGGCCCAGTCGCTTCGGTGCTACAGGCCCGAGGAGATTGCCGAGATTGCGGGTCGAGCGGAGATGACTGTCACGAACATGGTCGGTCTCGGCTCGGCTTCCGGGCGAGGTAGAGTCCGCGGCCGATGAGTCCCTCGGAGTCATGCTCGACATCGAGACCTGCTCGATCGAATGCGTCGCGATACTCGTTTTGAGTCCTCAGTGCCAGTCGGTGCCATTCCGTCCACTGCTCGACTGCCATCTCGTCGCCTTTGTCAGGAGCGTTGAGGGCCGGCCCTCGTCCCACCGACCAGTAGAAATCGAACTGTGCGATCTCGCCATCGCGGGTGGAGTGAGATAGGCGACTTATTGCCAGTCCATCGCCGTTCGCTGAGTCAGCAAGTACGAGACCGTCGGTCCAGGCCTCAGGGTGAAACCGCGGTTCGACGACAAGAACACCGCCAGGCGAGAGATGTCCAGCCATTTGGTGGATCGCCGCCTGGAGGTCGTCGGGCGTCACCATGTATCCGATTGCTAAGAACAGACAGGTGACGACATCGAAGTGGCGGCCAAGATCCACCGTCCGCATGTCACCATCGTGAACAGGCACATCGGCCAGTCGGTCTTGTGAGAGGGAACCCTGACACTCAGGTCCAGTTGGACCACTCTCAGGGGCTCAGCTCATTCCG
>JAHRVJ010000368.1 GCA_019090765.1 Ilumatobacteraceae bacterium | reverse complement strand
TGCGGACGCTCTGGTCGACTGGCCGGGAGCGATCATTCTCGTCAGCCACGACACCGACTTCGTACGCGAACTCGCACCGACCAAGGTGCTGCTGATGCCCGACGGCGATGTCGATTATTTCTCTGAGTCTTGGCTTGAGCTTGTAGCGATGAGCTGAGCCGTCAACCTTGCCCGCTATCTGTCACAGTTCGATGATCACTGGTTGCCCCGGACAGTGGCCGCATTCAACGGGCACGACGTGCTGGTGGTCAAAGTAAAGGGCGAGTTCATGTGGATTCACCACGATGACACCGATGACCTCTTTCTCGTCTTGAAAGGGCAGGTCACGATACGCATGCGCGACGGCAAGGTCGAGCAGCGCCGGTCATCGGGGCAAGTACTACGTTGCAGGAATGCGTATCGGGATCTTTGGCGACACGGTGAATAGCGGGACGATTGACTATGTCGTCAACGAGGCCCGGCAGGTCGAAGTTGACGGCTTCGCTTCATATTGGGTGCCAAACATTTTCGGCCATGACGCACTGACGTCACTTGCGATCGTTGGGCGCGAGGTTCCACGAATTGAACTGGGCACCTCCGTGGTCCCCACGTTCCCTCGTCACCCGATGGCACTCGCTCAACAATGCCTCACGGTGAGCGCGGCGTGCGATGGGCGGTTGACACTCGGGATCGGGCTCAGTCACCAGATCGTGATTGAAGACATGATGGGGCTGAGCTACGAGAAGCCGGTTCGCCACATGCGCGACTACCTCAGCATTCTCAATCCGCTGTCGCGCAACGAGCCAGTCAAATATCGTGGCGAGGCATACAGCTCAAATGGTGCCCTCTCGGTCAAGGGGGCGCCGCCGTTCTCCACAGTGATAGCCGCGCTCGGCCCGCAGATGCTCAAGCTTGCCGCTGAACTTTCAGACGGCACGGTCACCTGGTGTACCGGCCCCAAGACGCTCGCCACCCATGTGGTGCCGACGATTGGCGCGGCCGCTGAGGATGCAGACCGACCGGCCCCGCGTGTCATTTCGGCGTTGCCCGTGTGTGTCACTACCGACATCGCTGCCGCGAGAGAGCGCGCCGCGACGGTCTTTGAGATCTACGGTTCGCTGCCCAGCTATCGGGCGATGCTCGATCGCGAGGGGGCTGCCGGGCCAGCCGACATCGCGATTATCGGGTCGGAGTCCGAAGTCGTTGAACGAATTGGCGAGTTGTCCGAGATCGGCGTAACTGACTTCGCGGCTGTCGACTTTCCCGGAAGCCCCGACGAGGCCGCAGCAACCCGGGCGGCGATGAAGCTGACGCTTGGCTGATTGCTAGCTGAGGCTGACCGGCATCGCTGCCTCGGCGCGAACGTTGGCGTAGAAATCGTTTCCTTTGTTGTCGACGATGACGAAAGCGGGGAAGTTCTCGACCTCGATTTTCCAGATCGCTTCCATCCCAAGTTCGGGGTATTCGAGTACCTCGACTTTGCGGATGTTGTCGAGTGCCAGCCTGGCCGCAGGCCCACCGATTGATCCGAGATAGAACCCGCCATTGGTTGCACACGAATCGGTGACCTGCTGTGACCGATTGCCCTTCGCGAGCATCACCATCGAACCGCCCGCGGCTTGGAATTGGGCGACGTAGCTATCCATCCGGCCGGCAGTCGTGGGTCCGAACGAGCCTGACGCGTAGCCCTCGGGGGTCTTGGCGGGGCCGGCGTAGTACACGGCGTGATCTTGCAGGTATTGCGGCATCGGATCGCCAGCGTCGAGACGTTCTTTGATTTTGGCGTGCGCGATGTCGCGGGCTACAACGAGCGGGCCGGTCAACATCACTCGCGTCGTGACCGGGTAGTTAGCGAGGTCGGCGAGGATCTCGCTCATCGGCCGTGTCAGGTCGATATGGACGGACTCGGAATCATCGGCCGGGGTATCGGCCAGGTCGGGGAGGAAGCGGGCCGGATCGTGTTCGAGTTGTTCCAGGAAGATGCCGTCCGAGGTGATCTTGCCGAGCGCCTGACGGTCGGCAGAGCATGACACCGCGATCGCGACTGGGCACGATGCCCCGTGGCGGGGAAGCCGAATGATGCGCACGTCGTGGCAGAAGTACTTGCCGCCGAATTGGGCGCCGATGCCGGTGGTTTGGGCGAGCTTCAAGACCTGTTGTTCGAGTTCGAGATCTCGAAAGCCATGCCCCGTTGCTGAGCCCGTGGTGGGAATCGAGTCGTAGTAGTGCGTTGAGGCCAGCTTGGCCGTTTCAACTGCGAACTCTGCTGACGTGCCGCCAATTACTACTGCGAGGTGATACGGCGGGCAGGCCGACGTGCCGAGGGATTGCATCTTCTCGAATATCCACGGCAGCAGGGTCTGCTCGTTGAGCAGCGCCTTGGTCTCCTGATAGAGGAAGCTCTTGTTGGCCGACCCGCCACCTTTGGCCATGAAGAGGAACTTGTAGGCGTCGCCGTCGATCGCCGAAACCTTGATTTCGCCCGGCAAGTTCGTGCCGGTGTTCTTCTCGGTGTACATATCGAGCGGCGCCATCTGGCTATAGCGCAGGTTGGACGTCTGGTAGGTGTCGTACACGCCGCGAGCAATCGCTTCCTCGTCACCCCCGCCGGTGAACACGTATTGGCCCTTCTTCGCCTTGACGATTGCGGTTCCGGTGTCCTGGCACATCGGCAGCACCCCACCGGCGGCAACCGACGCGTTCTTGAGCAGATCGAGAGCGACGAAACGATCGTTATCGGAGGCCTCGTCGTCGTCGAGAATGTTACGTAACTGCTGGAGATGGGCGGGGCGCAAGAAGTGGGCAATTTCACGCATCGCCTCGGCGGTCAACGCGCGGATCGCCTCAGGCTCGACCTTCAAAAACGTGCCTTCGGGCGTGTCGAAAGTCGATACACCTTCGGTGGATACGAGACGGTATGGAGTTTCGTCGTCGCCCAACGGAAGGAGTTCGGTGTGATTGAATTCGGGAACCTCAGCCATGCCGCGATCTTATAAAGCGTTCTCGCCGCAACGGCCCGATGATCGTATTCAGATTGACTGAATGACCAGAGCGATCGACGTCGCGGTGCAGACGACCAACACGGCCGGGCGAATAAGCGACGGCTGCAGGCGCTGCTGCAGTATTCGGGCGGT
>JAHRVJ010000367.1 GCA_019090765.1 Ilumatobacteraceae bacterium | reverse complement strand
TCGGGGTCCTCGACAAGATCTCGAATCAGAAGCTGGTCGGATTCCCTGTACTCGACAAGATCCAACAGTTCATTGTCGGAGAGTTTGGAGTATTCGGTCCAGTGCCGCGGACCTTGACTCCAATGGCGCAGTTCTTGCAAGGTCAGCCAGGCACTGGTCGTGGATTCGCCAGACCGCACCGAATGAACGATTGTTGCGAGCCAACTTGTCATTGCGGTGCTCGCCTCAATCTGGCTAATCAGTGGCATCCATTGATCTTCGAGGTGCCGCCGAAACAATCTGATGCTGTGCATTGCCTCGGCGGCGGCTGGGTCGTTGGAACGCAGCGCAGTCAGGGAGTCGATTGAATTGCGTGCCTGCCACGAGAGTTGGCGCAGCCGGTGGGGGTCGTAGCCGATCTCCATATCAGCCCCCGATGGCGAGTGCGCGTCGCACTTCGATCTCGATTTCGTTTGCGTGACGCACGAAGAGATACGCCTGTTCACGCAAACTGTCGGCCGAAGCGTGGAGTCGCTGATGGTTGGCCTTGAGTGCTGATCGGCAGAGCTCCGGTCTAGACCCGCACCAGGTTTCTTCCCCTGCGTGCTGCCCGAGGCTCAATGCTGGCGTGCTTTCCATTTCGCTGGCGAGTGTTCGTAGGTGCTGGGCTCGCCGACGTAGCTGTGCGGCTCTCGCGGTTGGACTCATCTTCTCTCCCACTGTCGTAGTTCAACAAACAGTGGGTGCCCACCTCCCCCAAACGGAACCCCCAATCAAACGAAGGGGTCAGACCCCTTCCGTTTGATTAGAGGTCGAGGATGTTGAGGGAGCGGGAGGTGATGGTGCGCGCTTCGTCGGGATCGTGGGTGACGAGGAGGGTGGTTACCTCAGCGGCGGAAAGGATGTCGGTCAACTCGCCCGCCAGGCGGTCGTGAAGTTCGCGATCGAGGCCTGTGAGCGGTTCGTCGAGCAGGAGGATATTGGGCTCGGTGGCGAGAGTTCTGGCGAGCGCCACACGTTTGGCTTCACCACCAGACAAATCCGTCACCCGTCGGTCAGCGAAACCGGCGAGCCCAACTCGCGCAAGCAACGTCGCAGCTCGCGCGCGGCGTTCGGCTCGCCCAACACCGGACATCTTCAACCCGAACGCGACATTGTCGACCGTTGACCGGTGGGGGAACAGTTGGTCGTCTTGGAACACCATGCCCACCCCGCGGCGGTGAGTGGGAACCGAACTCATGTCACGCCTACCGATGTGTACTGTGCCGCTGTCGGGCGCGAGGATGCCCGCAATTACACGGAGCAGCGTGCTTTTACCGCTGCCCGACGGGCCGAGCAAGGCAACCACTTCGCCTTCACCAAGCGCCAATGACACATCTTTCAGGACGACGTTGTCGTCGAACGACACTGTCAGCGAACGTACTTCGAGAGAGCTCACGGCTGACGTTGGCCCTGTCTGAAGAGTTGGGCCTTATCGACAAGAGCGACGAGAAGCATCGTGGCCACCGCCAGCAGGGTGGCCAGCGCGTAGCCCTGCGCCTGCAGTATCGAACCCGTCCGTCCGAGCAGCTGTTCGATGGCGATCGGTAACGTCTCGCTACCCGATCGCGACAGCAGGCTCGTCGCCCCGAATTCTCCAAGTGAGATGGCCGCTGCGAGCGCAGCACCGACCGCGAGTGGCTGCCAAAGGTATGGCACGACAATCTCGCGCCATGCGCGAACGGGTGAGGCGCCGAGGGTTGCGGCGGCGCCGATCATCGCGGGGTCGACCGATCGGAGCACCCCGACAGCGCTACGAACAACGAACGGAACTGCCACCAATGCATGTCCGACCGGTAGCAGCCACCACGAAGCTCGCCAGTCAGTTGGCGAGGTGTCGAAGGTGATGAGCATGCCGAAACCGATGGTGACGGCAGAGGTGGCGAGCGGCAGCATCAAGCCGACGTCGAGGAAACGGCCAGAGCGGCCAGCTGCGGCAATCGCCAAACTGGCGACGCCACCGATGACTACGGCGATCAGCGTTGCCCACAGCGCTGTCCGTAGCGAGTTGCCGAGTGCTTCGATGGGGTCGATGCCGATTCGAATTCCTGGCCTGATATCGGTACGGCCGAGGTTGGTCCAACCCGCCGTCGACCAGCCAGTTGGAGTGGAGAAAGAACGCGCGGCCAAGGCCACCAGTGGGACAGCGGCAACTACCGCCGTTGCTGCTGCGACGGCAAGAACGAGTCGTCGCTCGCCTCGACCGCGTGGGGCGCGTCGCAATGTCAGCGGTTCAAGCCCGAGCGCTCTGCTGTGGCGTCGTTGGGAGAGCGTCGACCACAAGACAATCACTGCAAGGACCACGAGTTGAAGTAGCGCGAGCACCGCTGCTTCGCCCACGCGACCTAGCTGTGTTGCGCGTCGCCAAATCTCGACCTCAATAGTGCGGGTTCCCGGAGCGCCGAGCACGCGAATGACCCCGAACGACGTGAAGGTGAATAGAAAGACGATTGCGGCGGCCGCGGTGATCGCTGGTCGGATCAGCGGAAGTGAGATCTCGGTGAACACCCGCCGTGGGCTCGCACCGAGAGTCGCGGCAGCGCTTTCCATGTCGGTCGGAAGGTGCTCCCATAATGCCCCTACTAACCGGACCACGACCGCCAAGTTGAATGCAACGTGGGCGCCAATTACGGCCCACACGGTCCGGTCGAGCGAACTTGGCAACAGCGCGAGGAAAGCGGCGCCCATTACCACGGTCGGGAGAACGAAGAGTGCAGTGAGCAGGCCGACCAGCAGTTGGCGACCCGGGAACCTGTAGCGCGCGAACACGTATGCCGGAGCAAGCCCGACGAGGATCGTTAGTGCCGTCGAAATGGTGGCCTGCCACATCGTGAACCAGGCGACGTTCCACGTCGTGCGCCGCGTGAGGGCATCAGCGACAGTTTCGCCGGTGACTGCTTCGGCGATCAACGTGAGGAACGGCCAGAAGTAGAACACCGCCAAACCGGCGACTGGACCGGCCGCGAGAACCAAGACCAGCCAACCCGGTTGCCGCGACGGCAGCCGAGTCACCCGATCATCAGCTCCGTCCACTCGTCGATCCAATTGGATCGGTTCGACTCGATCTCGGCCGCGGCGATTGTGTGCGGCGACTCTGGTACGACCGCGAAATCGATGAATTCTTGCGGGAGAGCGGTGCTGCTGTTGGCCGGGTAGACGAACAGATTCAAGGCCAACTCGGACTGGAATCGATCGCTGACCAGGAAGTCGATCAGCTCGCGGGCCTCGGACGGTGCTTCAGTACCGCGCAGCACGCCAGCGAACTCGATCTGGCGGAAACAGGTTGACTCGATGACCCCAGTCGGAGAATCGTCTCGCGGCGGATCAGCGAAGATCACTTCCGCAGGAGGGCTCGATCCATAGCTCACAACGAGTGGTGCTGACCCTCCACCGGCCCAGCTGAATTGCTCGTAATACGCCTGAGTCCAACTCTCGACAATCTCCACGCCATTGTCTTTGAGCGCGCTCCAGTAGTCCTGCCACCCGTCTGAACCGAACTCGTCGACCGTGGCCAGCAGGAATGCCAGCCCGGGCGATGAGGTTGCCGGATTCTGAACCACGAGCAAGTCGCGGTACCTCGGGTCGATCAGATCGTCCAGCGAGCTAGGCGGATCGAGGTCATTGTCCGCGAACCACGCAATGTCGTAGTTGACACACACATCGCCGTAGTCCACAGGAGTTGCCTCTCCGTTGGGGACTAGAGCCTTCAACTCCTCTGGGATGCTTTCGATGCCGGTAGTCACATAGGAATCGAATACGTCCTCGTCCAAGGCCCGAGAGAGAAAAGTGTTGTCGACTCCCCAGAGCACATCGCCTTCTGGGTTGCCGGCGGTGAGGCTGGCCTTGGCGAGCATCGTTCCGGTGTCTCCGGCGATCAACAGGTTGACATCGATCCCCGTTGTTTGCGTGAACTCAACGAGCGCATCATTGAGTGAAGTATCCGAGTCGGGGAATGAGTCGTAGGTGACCAGTGTGACCGACCTGTTGGGGCCCTCTGCTGCTTCGGTACCCGTTGGTACGACAGGGGCTCCGACGGCGACCGACTCCTCGCCTTGGTCGCTTCCGTCATCGCTACTGCACGCTGCACCGAACATCGCCGCTACGCAGAACAATCCGATCGCGACCCTGCCGACTGGCCGCTCCCCATTCATCTGGCAAGGGAGGTTCATGCCTTGTCCGCCTTCTTGCCGGTCTGCTTGGGTCTTGATTTCTTCTTCTTGCTCACGCCCTTCTTATCGGTGACGTCTTGGGCCGTACTGGGCTTGGCCCCGACGACTATCGGCTGGTCGAAGACCGTGAGGATTCCGCCTGATAGCGATACCTCAACGTCTCCATCTCCGGCCGGGCCCTCGTTGCTGATACCGAGGCCAACCACTGGATCGAGATCGACGCCGTCAAGTTCCCAACGTGTCCCCGTGACAGACACGTTCGTGCAGGATCCGTGAAGTGCCAGCAGCGAGATCGTTGACCCAGGTACTAGTTGCAGCGAGGCCTTTCCTGGACCGTGCAGGACCCGCAAGTGTTGCGCATCCCACCAGGCGTCGAGGGTCGGGATGCTGGTCAGCGCCGGAGCACCGAGCGCCCCGATCCCGGCAATCGTGTGATCAAGTCGATCCCCGCCCCCGATGAGGGTGACACGGGAGGGATCCATGTCTGCCGCGTACGCCAGTGCCAATTCCGTATCGGTCTGGTCTTTGTCTGTGGGGTGACGTTCGATTGTCGCGTTGCGTGCCGCCCAAGCGAGGCCATTCTCGCTAACCGAATCGAGGTCGCCAATCAACACAGTTGGTTTGAGGTCAGCCGAGAGGGCGTGGTCTAGACCACCATCGACGGCGAACAAGATCGCTTCGTCGGGAATCAGTGCTGCAATATGGGGCGGAACTGCTGCGGCCCCGGTGATGATGACAATGTGGTCGTTCATAGGTTTCCTCCGCCGGCATTACCCGGATCAGGTTCTCGGGTCGGTGACGGCGATTCACCCTCTCAGCCCGCCGTGCCAGCGAGCTCCCCGTATTGGACAACCACAACCTACTCCCGATGTCACCGCCAGCAACCCCGCGCTTCCTCGGCGGCGAGCGCGGCTTAGTCCCGATGTCGAAGTGCGCTTGGAGTTCTGAGATGATGACTTCATGACCGACACGTTCACCGCACTGGTACTTCGCGAGACCGACGACGGCCCCGTGGGCGCGCTCGAACAGTTGACCGACGCAGATCTGCCCGACGGCGATGTAACCGTCGCGGTCGACTACTCGAGCCTCAACTACAAAGATGGCATGGCGCTGACGGGAGCGGCACGAATCGTGCGCAGCTATCCAATGGTGCCGGGAATTGATCTGACCGGAACGGTGATTGCCAGTGAGTCACCCGACTTCGCCGTTGGCGATGCGGTTATCTCCACTGGTTTCGCTGTTGGTGAGCGCTACTGGGGTGGCTACACCGAGCGCCAGCGGGTTCGGTCAGAATGGCTGGTCAAACGACCGAGCGACATGACGGCCCTCACCGCGATGGCAATCGGTACCGCAGGCCTCACTGCGATGCTGTGCGTCTTGGCGATTGAGGATGCAGGCGTTGAACCGAGTGATGGCCCCGTGGTCGTCACTGGCGCCGCTGGCGGAGTCGGTTCAATCGCTGTGGCGGTGCTTTCTGGACTCGGTTATGAGGTCACCGCAGTGACGGGCCGACCGGAGACGCACGAGTACCTAGCGGGTCTTGGCGCCTCCGCGTTTCTCTCACGCGAAGAGATGACCGAGCAAGCCCGACCGTTGGATAAGGAAACGTGGGCGGCTGCTGTCGATACCGTTGGGTCCTCGATGCTGGCCAAGGTGCTCAGCCAAATGAAGTACGGCGGCACGGTAGCGGCGTGTGGGCTAGCCGGCGGTCCCGACTTACCGACAACCGTGATGCCATTCATCCTGCGGGCGGTGCGTCTGCAAGGGGTTGAATCGGTGACCACGCCGATCGCAACCAGAACCGTTGCGTGGGACCGTCTCGGACGCGATCTCGCGCAAGACCTCCTCGCTTCGATGACCGAAGTCGTGCCGATGAGTGAACTAATCGACCGTGGCCCATCGATTCTGGCCGGGCAGGTTCGCGGCCGATGGGTAGTCGATCCGGCCGTCTGAGCGCCCCCGTCAACTGACTAGGGTTGGGTCATGAGCGACGGCACGGTATCTCAGGACGACCCAGCGGGTTCGGAACAACCCGATGGCGGATCACGACGGGTTTGGACTATCGCCGTGGCGGTGCTGCTCGCAGTTGGCGTGATCGTCGCAATTGTTGTGGTTACTACGAGCGGAGACGACTCCGATGACGAGTCGCCGGTCGCGAGCGGCGTCGACAGCACCCGGGCACCCGACACCGCCGCGCCAGCGGCCACCGAAGCACCGGACATCTCCGGAGCCCCCGAGACCACCGTCGGGCCGTCAACGGAACTGACATTTACGATCTCTGATATCGAAGACGGGGGCGCAATCCCGATTGAGTACACGTGCGATGGTGCCGACGACATACCGGTGATCACAGTGAG